>JANXPS010000259.1 GCA_025357175.1 Deltaproteobacteria bacterium
TCGTCGTTCATTACGACTGCCCGAAAAACATCGAAGGCTACTATCAGGAGACCGGCAGGGCGGGGCGCGACGGCCTTCCGGCGGAGGCCTGTTGCCTGTTCGGCCTCCAGGACGTCGTAACGGCGCGGATGCTGGTCGAGCGGGGTGAGAACCCGCAGCAGGTTCGCATCGAGAGCCACAAGCTCGACGCGATGGTCGCGTTCGCCGAGGCGGTCACCTGCCGGCGGCGGGTGTTGCTCGGCTATTTCGGCGAGGCGATGGAAAAGCCTTGCGGCAATTGCGACATCTGCCTCGACCCACCCGTGCTATACGACGGGACGATCGATGCGCAGAAAGCGCTCTCGGCGGTCTATCGCCTAGGGCAGGGCTTCGGTCTGGGGCACGTCATCGATGTTCTGCGCGGGTCCCACAGCCAGCGAATCGCCGAGCGGGGGCACGATCGGCTCTCCGTCTACGGGGTTGGCGCCGCCTACTCGAAAGACGAATGGTCCGGCATCATCCGCCAACTGATTCACCGCGGGTTTCTCGTGCAGGACATCGCGGCTTACTCCGTTCTGAAGCTCGAACCCTCCGCGTGGCCGGTGCTTCGCAGCGAGGCGTCCGTGCAGCTTGCGAGGGCTCGTGTGCGGGAAAAGTCCGCAAAGGGCGCCAGGAGCGGGAAATCGGTCGCCCCACCGGGCGTTTCCAGCGACGACCAGTCGCTCTTCGAACGGCTTCGCGCCCTCCGAAGGCGATTGGCGGATGAGCAGGGCGTCCCGGCCTTCGTCGTGTTCGGCGACAAGTCGCTCATCGACATGGCGGCTCGCAAGCCCGCGACCGAGGCCGATTTCCTCAAGGTGCACGGGGTTGGAAACGCAAAACTTGAAAAATACGGCGGAGCGTTCCTAGCCGAAATCACTCGAAACGCCGATATGACGCCTGACGACAACCCGGAAAAATGAACGGGGCATCGCGGGATTACGGCTTTCCCGGGATGCCCCGCTCAGTCGATCGTTACTTGGCCGTGACAGCTTCCTTGACGTTCTTCCCCAAAATACGAGGAAGAAACGGCTTCGCGGGTTCCCGATTAACGGACGATCGACAGCAGTTCGACCTCGAAGGTGAGCACCGCGTTGGGCGGGATGTCCGGGGGGGCGCCGGCGGCTCCGTATGCGGTTTCCGAGGGGCAGACGAGCTTGGCTTTTCCGCCGACTTTCATCTTCGCGAGTCCTTCGGTCCAGCAGGGGATAACGCCGCCCAGCGGGAACTCGGCCGGGGTTCCGCGCTGAACCGACGAGTCGAACACCTTTCCGTTCAGCAGCTTGCCCGTGTAGTGCACCTTCACCGTGTTCGCTGCGGTGGGGGCGGCGCCCGTGCCCACCTTGATCGGAATGACGACCGCGCCGGAACGGGTCGTAACGGCGCCTTTGGTCTTGGCGGCCTGGGCGACGGGATCGGCGCCGACCGCCTTCTTGTCGGCCGCGTGGGCCGACACGGAAACGGCGAGGCACAGGGAGAGGGCGAGGTACGGCATTTTCATGGTGCGACTCCTTTTCGGAATGATATTTTTCGACCGTCTTGCCGATAAACATATAAGCCACATTTGCGGGGAGACGCAACCATGGACAACGCGGGATCGATCGCAGCTTCGGCACTCAATGCATTTTCGGTTCGCCAGGCCGTCACGGCCGACAACATCGCCAACGTCAACACGCCCGATTTCAAGGCCTCGTCGGTTCGCGCCGATGACATCAAGGGAGGCGGCGTCGTCGCCTCGGCGGTCAAAGGGAGCGATCCGGTCGATATCTCGAAGGAGGCGGCCGATCTCCTGGTCAACAGCAGCCTGTTCAAGGCCAACACCGCCACGATCAGGACCGTGGACGAGATGACCAGGACGGTCCTAGACATTAAGGCCTGAAAGGCCGGAGGCCGGACTTTACGGCCTGCTACAATTCCTTCAGGTTGCTGAATTCGCCCCAGGCCAGGAAATATTGCGGCGCGAGGGCGAACTGGTACAGGTTTTCGAGAATCTTGTGATGGTCGCGCTCCTCTTCCGCTATCCTCAGAAGCAGCTTGGCGTTGCCCGGATTGTTCTCCTTTTGCGCCTCCTCCGTGTAGAACTTTTCCATTTCCGCTTCTATTTCCATCCCGAGCCGATACCCGTCGGAGGAATGGAACAGAAACTCGCCCTTGTGCCGGTTCGCGATGAGCTTTTCGAATAGATCCTTGTGCAGGTCGAGATCACGGGATTCCGTGAAATTGGCCGTCAACCCGGTCTTGAGCGCCTTGAAGGTTTCGAAGTGCTTCTCTTCGTCCGCCGCAAGATTGCTGAAGATCGTCTTCAGCGCCGTGACCTCACTCTCGGAAGCCAGTTTTTCGTAGTAAGCCTTGCCGTCCAACTCCATCTTCATGGCGAATTCGAATATGTTCATGGCGACCCTCCTTTTTCCCGCTCGCTGATTAGATGTGACCGGTCCCGTTTGGTTACGTGTAAATCAGGCCGCAGGCGATAAAATGTGTTCGGAAACCCGGAGGCGGAAACGATGAACGGAATCAGGGTCTACGCGAGCAACCGGATGGAAAAGCTCCTCGATGCGCTGGCAGGGCTGCTCGACGAGCCGCTTGCCGGGGTCCTCGACCAGGAAGTCATCGTGGTCCAAAGCAGCGGAATGCAGCGGTGGCTGTCGTGGAAGATGGCGGAAAGGCGAGACGTGTTCGCCAATGCCCGTTTCCCTTTTCCCAACGCGCTGGTCGGGGAATTGTTCGATGCGGTTGCCGGAAGACCTCAGGGTGCGGCGATCTTTTCGAAAGAATCGATGACATGGCGGATCATGCGGCTTCTCCCCGGCCTGTTTGAAACGCCGCCGTTTCGTCCGCTTCGGGGCTACCTGGGGGGCGGCGCGTTCGACCTCAAGGGGTTCCAGCTTGCCTCGCGCATCGCCGACGCCTTCGACCAGTACACGCTTTACCGGCCCGACATGATTCTCGGGTGGGACCGGGGGCATTCGCCCGACGACTGGCAGGCGATCCTGTGGCGCGAACTGAGTCGCGGGCATGAGCGGGCGCACCGGGCCGCCGTCAGGAAAGCCTTCATCGCGAGCGTCGCCGGGGAGTCTCCGAAAGGGAAGCTTCCGTCGCGGATTTCCATTTTCGGAATTCCCGCCATGCCGAAATTCCACTTCGACGTGTTCGAGGCGATCGCCCCGCACTGCGAAATCCACCTGTTTTTCATGAATCCCAGCGCCGAGTTCTGGGGGGACATCGTCTCCCCGAAGGAACTTGTCAAAAAAAAGATCCGATGCCGGTTGAACAGGCGGCCCGCCGAGGGGCAGCATCTGGCGGTCGGTAACCCGCTCCTGGGATCGATGGGGAAACTGGGACGCGATTTCTTCAACCTGTTGTGCGAATCGGAAGGCGCGATCGATGGGGAGGTCGATTTCATCGATCCGGCGCTTGAATCCCCGACGGTTCTTGCGTCGATCCAGTCGGACATCCTGCTCCTGAAGGACCGATCCGATTCGCAGGCCTCGGACAAGATGCCGTTTCCTTCCGCCGACGGCTCGGTTCGAATCCACGCGGCTCACGGGCCGATGCGGGAGATGGAAGTCCTTCACGACCAGCTGCTCGATCTTTTCGGGAGCATAGACGGACTCGAACCCCACGACATCGTCGTGATGGCTCCCGATATCGACGCGTACGCCCCCTTCGTATCGGCGGTTTTCGGCAGCGTCCCCCCGAAAGATCCGCGCCACATCCCGTGGTCGTTGTCCGATCGGAGCGCCGGCTCCGAAAACGAGGTGGCGAGGGCGTTCCTCAAGGTGCTGTCGCTCAGCGGAAGCCGCTTCGGAGCGAGCGAAGTGTCCGAGATGGTCGAACTTCCCGCGATCGGGCGGAAATTCGGGTTCGAATCCGGACAGGTGGAACGCATCCAGCGGTGGATCGCGGATACCCGCATCCGGTGGGGAGTCGACGCGGAAGACCGCGCAAGGCACGGGGTTCCCCCGTTTCCGGAGAACAGCTGGTCGGCGGGTTTCGACCGCCTTCTGCTCGGATACGCCGTCAAGGGAGACCGAGAATCGCTGTTCCGCGGGGTACTCCCCCACGAAGGGGTCGAGGGGGCCGATGCGCTCCTCCTGGGCAGGTTCATCGGCTTCGTGAGGCTTTTGACCGGCCGGGCGCGGAGTCTCGAAACGTCGCGCACGCTCCGCGAGTGGTCGGAGTGCCTGCAGGCGCTCCTTGCCGATTTCGTCGGAGAGGACGAAGAATCCGGCGACGAATTCCGCGCGGTCAGGCAGAAGCTGATTCGGCTCGGACAGGGCGCGATGGAGTCGTCTTTCGACGCGGCCGTTCCGTTCGAAGTCGCGCTGCACTGGGTCCAGGGGGAATTCGGAAGCGACCGGGGAGGACGGGGCTTCCTCTCCCGGGGCGTCACGTTCTGCGAAATGCTTCCGATGCGAAGCATCCCGTTCCGGGTCGTCGCGCTGGTCGGCATGGACAACGGCGCCTTTCCCCGTCAAGACCGGCCTCCGGGTTTCGACAAGATCGCGGCCGATCCCAGGCCGGGCGATCGTTCGCTACGGGAGGAGGACCGCTACCTGTTCCTTGAGGCGCTACTATCGGCGCGTGACTGTTTCTATGTGAGCCATGTCGGGCGAAGCATCGTCGACAACAGCGATATCCCGCCCTCCGTGCTGGTGAGCGAACTGATCGACGCCGTCGAGCAAAGGTACGCCCCGCCGGACGGATTCAAACGGGTAGAGGATCGGCTTGTCGAGAAGCACCCGCTCCAGCCATTCAGCCCTTCCTACTTCGTCGTTGCGGAAGAGGGGAACGAATGGCCTCTATTTAGTTTTTCCGCCGAAAACCTGGAGGCGCTCGAGGCCCGCGAGGCGCTGCGGCGGAGAGAGCAGGCGGCGGGCTCGACGGCGACGCCTGAACCCGGACCGCCTTTTCTCGACCCTCCGCTTCCTCCCCCCCCCGATTCATGGCGTCACGTAACGATCGGAGCCCTCAATCGGTTCTTCCGGGGGCCGGCGGAATATTTCCTCCGGGAGCGGATCTGCATTTACTACGAGCGGGAGGGCTCATCGCCTCCCGACCACGAACCGTTCGATCTCGACGGCCTTGAAAAATACCTGGTGAAGGAAGAGATGACGGATCGACTCCTGGAAGGGGGCTCGCTCGACGGCCTCCGGGACCGCTTTCGCGCGGAAGGCGTCCTGCCGCCCGGGGGGCCGGGGAGGATCGCCTGGGATGATTCGGCGTCCGAGGCGACGGCGTTCGCCGAAAAGGTCGCGCCCATGCACGCCGAACCGATGGAGCGTCCGGTAGATGTCGACCTGCCGATCGGCGATTTCCGCCTGACCGGCCGGATCGACGAAATCCACGATGGCGGCCTGGTCCGCTACCGGTGCGCGAAGCTGAAGGCGGGTGACCGGGTCGCCGCCTGGATCGAGCACCTGGCGCTGCAGGCGCAGCGGAACGTTCCGTCCCGGACCCGCGTGGTCGGGACCGACGCGGCGGTCGTCTACAAGCCTGCCGATAATCCGCGGGCGATCCTCGAGGCGCTGCTTTCCCTTTACTGGCGGGGCGCCTCCGAACCGCTGCCGTTTTTCCCCCGCATGTCCCAGGAATATTCCGAGGCCGTCCGTTCCGGTAAATTCACATCCGGGGCCGCGTTCGACCTCGTGATGCGCAAATGGCAGGAAGAGGAAGGGAAGGATTCCTTCAACGCCCTGGCGTTCGGCTATTCGGGAGAAAGAATCGTCCAGTCCGACTTTGCGGGTGTGGCCGAAACGCTGTTCCTCGACCTGTTTGACGGAACGGAGTCGCCGGCATGACGATCGAGCGCTTCGACTGTTTCGGGACCGGCGTGCTGGAAGGCCGAAAGTTGATCGAATCCAGCGCGGGCACGGGCAAGACGTACACCATCGCTTCGCTTTACGTCCGGCTGCTGGTCGAGAAGGAGCTGCAGGTCGGGCAGATCCTCGTCGTGACCTTCACCAAGGCGGCCACCGAAGAGCTCAAGGGCCGTATCCGGAAAAACATCCGGGAGACGCTGTCGGTCCTCGAGGGGGCTCCGGCCGAAGACGAGTTCATCGGTGCGCTGCACGCGAGGCTCGCCGAAGCCGATCGGGTGAATGACGCGGCCGAATTGCTGGCGAACGCGCTGCGGATGTTCGACGAGGCGGCCATATTCACGATCCACGGGTTCTGCGGCCGGGTCCTGAAAGACAACGCCTTCGAAAGCGCCTCCCTTTTCGACACCGAGCTGGTGACCGATGGTTCGGACCTGATCGAGGAGATCGCGGCCGATTTCTACCGGACGAGGATTCACGGGCAGTTGACGCCGTTCCCGATGAAGTACGTCGGGGATCCGGTTCGATATTTCGTCGGCACCGGCCTGTCGCCCGGCGAACTCGCGAGGTTCATCCGCGAAAACGCATCGAAGCCGTTCCTGTCCATCCTCCCGGATCGGGACGATACCGAAAAGGATTGCCGGCGCATCCCCGCGGTCGAGGCCGGATTCGAGGCTGCCTGGCGGGAGGCAACCGCGGCCTGGCTCAACGGGAAGGCCGAGATCATGGCGCTCCTGGGCGACGGGCGCCTGAACGGGAACAGTTACTCGACGAAGATCCGGGCGCGGATGGAAGCGGAAATGGACGGAATCGCCGAGTCCGAACCCCGACTGGCCGCATTCGCCGATCTCGACCGTTTCCGTCCGGGAACGCTCGCCCTCCGGACCAACAAGAAGAGCAGCCCTCCCGAACACCCTTTTTTCGATCTTTTCGAGCGATGGTTCCAGGCTTCGGCCGACCTTTCGAACATCTATATCGCACCGGTGATCGCGCTCCGTCACGAGTTGCTGGCGTATGCGAACGCCGAGCTCGACAGCCGGAAAAAACGCAGGAACATCCGCTTCTACGACGACCTCCTGCAGGATCTGCAAATCGCGCTCGAGGGGAGCGGAAGGAACGCACTGATCGAACGCGTGCGGTCCCGGTATTTCGTGGGGCTGATCGACGAATTCCAGGATACCGACCTGCTCCAGTATGAAATCTTCAATGCCTTCTTCCCCGAGGGATCCACGCTGTTCCTGATCGGCGACCCGAAACAGGCGATCTACAGCTTCCGGGGCGCCGACGTTTTCGCGTACCTGAATGCGGCGGGCAACGTCGAAGGGCGATATTCGCTGGGGGAAAACTTCCGTTCGACGCCCGGGATGGTCCGGGCGGTCAACGCCCTTTTCCGTCTCGTTCCGTCCCCGTTCGTGTTCGACCGGATCGACTACCCGGAGGTCAGCGCGTCCGGGAAAGGGAAGGCGAAGGAGTCGACGTCCGAAGGCGTTCCCGACGCAGCCCCTCTTAACTTCCGGTTCGTGGCGCGGACGCCCGAAAACAGCCGCAAGGGGGAAATCTCGAAAGGGTGGGCGGCTCGCGCGATCCCGGAAGAAACGGCGTCCGAAATCGTATCGCTTCTGGAAGACGGCCGAGGGGGCAGGGAACGGCTCGACGGGAAGCCGGTCGCGCCGGGCGATGTCGCGGTCCTGGTCAGGACCAACAGGCAGGCGCGGGAAATCCACTCGGCGCTGCGCAGGCGGGGGGTCCCGGCCGTCATCTACGGAAGCGAAAGCGTTTTCTGCACGAGGGAGGCCGACGACCTGCAGAGGCTGCTCGGGGCCATCGTCGATCCGGGCCACGACGGAAAGGTCAGGGCGGCGCTTGCTTCCGCTTGCTTCGGGGTGGGCGGAAACGAACTGATCCGGCTGCAGGAGGACGAATCCGGCTGGACGGGATGGGTCCTGAGATTCATGGGTTGGCGGGCGCAGTGGACCTCGGAAGGATTCGTCGCGATGGCGCGATCGATGATGCGGCAGGCCGATATCCGCAAGCGCATTCTGTCGATGCACGACGGAGAGCGCCGGCTGACGAACCTGCTTCACCTTTTCGAACTGATGCACGACACCGAACATGGAGAACGGCTCGGTGTCGAGGGGCTGGCCAACTGGCTGTCTCGCCGCCGCGCCGATGCCGGGGACGACGAGGAAGAACGTCGCGCCTCCGCCGAGGCGCACCAGCTTCGTCTCGAAACGGACGAGACGGCCGTAAAGGTCGTGACGGTCCACAAGAGCAAGGGACTCGAATATCCGATCGTCTACTGTCCTTACCTCTGGGACGTTTACTCGCCCCGGGGGGCCGACGGGGAAAAGGCGGAAACGAGGAGCGGCGACCTCAAGAAAGGGGTGCTGTGCCACGGCGCGGGCGACGATGCCCGGATGGTGCGCGACTTCGGTTCCGCGGAATTCGCCGGCCATGCCGAAAAAGAGGCGCTTGAACAGCTTTCCGAAAACGCCCGGATGCTCTACGTCGCCCTGACCCGTTCCAAGTACCGCGCCATCGTCGTTTGGGGGGCCTTCAAGGGCGCCGGCCGCAGCGCCCTGGGGAAACTGCTGCACCCCGGCGGATTGCCGGACAAAGACGACGGGATGACCGCCACGCTCGATCGGCTGAAAAACGATTCCGGGACGATTGGCTGGAAACGGATGGCGACATCCCCGTTTCTCCGGTACGTTGCCGACGCCGCATCCGGACGGTCGTTCGCCTGCCGCCGATTTCAAGGCCGGATCGATCGCGAATGGGGCGTATCCAGTTTTTCGGCGCTCGTCTCAGGCGCCGGAGGGAAGGCCGACAGGCCGGATCGGGACGAGCTGTCCCACGTTCCCTCCGAACCCGCCGATGCTTCCGTCGAAGCGGCTGTTTCCGCAAAACGGACGCCTTTCGACTTTCCGAGGGGTGCGAAGTCGGGGCTCTTCTTCCACGCACTGATGGAATCGCTCGATTTCGCGGCGGGGGACGACGCCATCCTGGAAGCGGCGAAGGCCCGATTGCCCGAATTCGGCCTCGGCCCCGAATGGGACGTCGCCGCGTCCACCATGGCGAAAAACGCGCTTCACACCCCGCTTGATCCGGACGACCCAGGATTCGTCCTTGCGGGCATCGGCTCCTCCGACCGGCGCCACGAGGTCGAGTTCGGCCTTTCGCTCGGGAAACTGACGCCCGATTCCTTGCGCGGAGTTTTTGCCGGATCCTCCCCCGCCGACCATGCCGGGTTGGAACGGATGATCCGGGAACTGTCATTTTCACCCGTGCGCGGCTTGCTGAAGGGATACATAGACATGGTGTTCACGCGAAACGGTCGCCATTACCTGCTCGACTGGAAGACAAACCATCTGGGGATGCGGGTCGAGGATTACGGGGGGGAGGCGCTCGGCCGTTCCATGGAGGAATCGTACTACTTCCTGCAATCGCTCCTGTACACGGTGGCGCTCGACCGATATCTCGCGGGACGGGTTCGCGGGTACGACTACGACACGCATTTCGGCGGCGTGTACTACCTTTACGTCCGCGGCATGGACCCGTCGAAAGGCCCGGGGTTCGGCGTCCATCACAATCGACCGGCGGAGGCGCTGGTGCGGGCGCTCGGACGCCGTCTCAAGGAGGGGGCGTGATGACGGCCGGCAAGACGGACGATCCGCTCGACCTCGGGGGGTTCGAGGAGATCGATCGCCGGTTCGCGGCCTTTTTATTGACGGTCACCGGCCGGACGGAGCCGGCGCTGGCCCTCGCGGCGGCGCTCGCCAGCTCCGCGACGCGAAGGGGGCACATCTGTTTCGACCTGTCTTCCGGGCGGGTCGATTCGCTGCTTAACGAAGCGGATGCCGACAAGGTCGAACCGCCGCTGCCGCCGCTTGCGGATTGGGTCGAACTGCTCCGCGGCTGGGAGGCCGTGGGATCCGCAGATGACGTGCCGGATTCCTTCCGTCCCCTGATCCTCGACGGCTCGAACCGGCTCTACCTTCACCGTTACTGGAAATACGAACGGGAGCTGGTCGAGTCGCTTTTGCGGATGAACGACGCGTCGCCACCGGTTGCCGGGGATTGCGCCGCACGGCTCGACCGGCTGTTCCCGCCGCCTGCGGGGGGCGGGGTCGACGGTCAGCGGGAGGCCGCCGCCGTTGCGATCACGAGGGGCGTCACGTTCATCACGGGCGGGCCCGGCACCGGCAAGACCACGACGGTGGTCAAGATCCTTGCCCTGCTGGCGGAACAGGCTTCCGGTTCCCGTATCGATATCGCACTGGCAGCGCCGACCGGAAAGGCCGCCGCCCGGTTGAAGGAAGCGGTCGAGGAGGCGCGGTCCCGCCTGGAATGCGATCCCGCGGTGCGCGGCCTGATTCCGTCCGAAAGCTCGACCCTCCATCGATTGCTCGGGGCGATCCCGGGGGAGGCGAAGTTTCGCCGCGGGCCGGAAAATCCGCTCCCTCACGATGCGGTCATCGTCGATGAGGCGTCGATGATCGATCTTCCGATGATGGCAAAGCTTGTCGGTGCGATGGCGCCCGAGGCCCGGTTGATCCTCCTGGGCGACCGCGACCAGCTTTCGTCCGTCGAACCGGGAAAGGTGTTCGGCGACCTGTGCGATACGTCCGGAACGAACCGTTTGAAGGCGTCGGTCGTCGTCCTTTCGAAAAGCTACCGTTTCGACGAAAAAAGCGGAATAGGGGCGCTGTCCCGCCTGGTCAACGAGGGAAAAGGGGAGGAGGCGCTCGACCTGGCTTTGTCGGGGACGCATCCCGACATCCGCTGGAAGTCGGCTGCCGGCGGCCCGGATTCAGCGGGGGAACTGGAGGGTGTGCTGGTCGATGGTTTCAGGGAATACCTGGCGGCGGGCGATATTCGGGAGAAGTTCGAGGCGTTCCAGCGGTTTCGGGTGCTCTGCGCATACCGCGGGGGGCCGTTCGGCGTCGAGCGGATCAACGCCCTGGCCGAAAGGGCGCTGTCCAAGGCCGGGTTGATCAATCCGCGTTCCGCATTTTACGAAGGGCGCCCGATCATGGTGACCCGAAACGATTACCGGGTCAGGCTATACAACGGCGACATCGGGCTCGTGCTTAAGGAACCCGATGCGGACGGGTCGCCGCAGGCCTGGTTCCCGTCGGACAACGGAGGATACCTGGCGATCCCAGCGAGCCGGCTCCCCGAGCACGTTTCCGCCTACGCGATGACGGTCCACAAGAGCCAGGGGTCCGAATTCGACCGTGTCCTGCTGCTGATCGGGTCGGCCTCGACGGGAGTGATGACGCGGGAACTGCTTTATACCGGCATCACCCGGGCGAGGCGATTCGTCGAGATTCGCGGGGGGCGGGATACTTTTCTGGCCGCCGCCTCGCGACGCACCGAAAGAAATTCGGGGCTTAAGGACGCGCTGGCGGCGAGATGACGACGACGTCGTGCTATCCTGCGGGGAAGCGCAGCCGGGCGGCGGTGCGGCTTGAAAATCCAATCCGGGAGCGTGGGCGATGGCTCATTCTGGACCCATCCTGATCGTTGACGACGAGGCAAACATCCGCAAATCGCTCGAGGGCGTCCTGAGCGACGACGGGTACGCGTGCCTGCACGCCGCCGGCGGGACCGAAGCTCTCGAGCTGCTGACTTCCCGGAACCCCGCCCTCGTGCTGCTCGACATCTGGATGCCGGGCATGGACGGCATCGAGACGTTGCGCCGGATGAAGGAACTCAGGCCGCAGATCCCGGTCATCATGATGAGCGGTCACGCGACGATCGCCACCGCGATCAAGGCCACGCAGGCGGGCGCCTCCGATTTCATCGAAAAGCCTCTCGAACTCGACCTTACCCTGGGTGCGATCCGCAGGGCGCTGACCCCCGTAGAGACAAGCGATACAGGAGACGTCTCCGCTTCAAAGACGCCGGTCGGCGTCCCCGAGATCCAGCGCGTCGTTTTCGAAAAACAGGCGATGCGCGGGTCGGCGATGCCCCAGAAGACGCTCGCGCACAGCGCCGTCATGTACGGACAGGGGCTTCATTCCGGAAAGAAGAGCGGCCTCATCCTCGAACCGCTGGGGCCCGATTCCGGAATCCATTTCATCGGCGTATCCGACAACCGCGCGGTGCCTGCGCATCTCGACTTCGTCGGGTCCACCGGCTACGCGACCTCGATACGCATCGGAAGCACGCAGGTGGCGACGATCGAGCACGTGATGTCGGCGCTCAACGCCTACGGCATCAGCAACCTCCTTATCAAATGCAACGGCGAGGTGCCGGTTCTCGACGGGTCGGCCGCCGAATTCTGCTCCCTGTTCGAAGAGATCGGCCTCGAAAACCAGCGCGGCGACTGGTACAAGATCGTCGTCAAGGAACCCGTGACCATCGGCAGCGGCCGGGAAACGATCCGCCTCGAACCCTGCGACGGATTCGAGATCGATTACACGCTCGACTACCCGGCCCCGGTCGGCAGGCAGCACTACTCGTTCCGTCTCGACGACCCGGCGACCTACCGGAAAGAGATTGCCCCCGCGCGCACATTCGGCTTCGTGAAGGACATCGGTCACCTGCAGCGCCAGGGCCTCGCGCTCGGCGGCCGCTTCGACAACTTCATCCTGTTCGGCGACGACGGTCCGATCAACGACGCGCTCCGCTTTCCCGACGAACCGGTACGCCACAAGATCATGGACGCGATCGGCGACCTGTATCTTCTGGGGCGGCGGTTGCAGGCCAGGGTCGTCGCCAACATGACCGGACATTCCGACAACATCGCTCTTCTCCGCAAGGTTCGCGAAATGATGAACCCGCATCCGTAAGGCATCGATGCGGGTTCATCCGGGCGGCGTTTTGTGATAATCTGACCAGCCCATCAGGGAAAATCTCAAGCCGTGATTTTCTGCGGCCTCTCAAACAGGAAGTGACATCATGGGTTTTCGTTGTGGCATCGTCGGCATGCCGAATGTCGGCAAGTCGACTCTATTCAATGCGTTGACGATGGCGGTGATCCCCGCCGAAAACTACCCCTTCTGCACCATCGAACCCAATATCGGGATCGTCCCCATGCCGGATTCGCGCCTCGCTGCGCTGGCCGAGATCGTCAAGCCGAAGCGCGTGCTTCCGACGACGATGGAATTCGTGGACATCGCCGGCCTGGTCGCCGGCGCGGCAAAGGGTGAAGGGCTCGGGAACAAGTTCCTGGCCAACATTCGGGAGACCGAGGCGATCGCCCACGTCGTGCGATGCTTCGAAAACGACGACGTCATCCACGTCGAGGGAACGGTCGATCCGGTGCGCGACATCGAGGTCATCCACACGGAACTCGCGCTGGCCGACCTCGAGACGGTCGAGAAAGCGATGCTTCGCGTGGGCAAGGGGCTCAAGAGCGGAAACGCGGAAGCGGCCGCCCAGCACGCCCTCTTCGAGAAGGTGCGGGACCACCTGGCTGCCGGCGATCCGGTCAGGTCGATGGGGCTCGATGCCGAACAGCGCCTGATGGTTCGCGAACTGCACCTGCTCACCGCCAAGCCCACCGTCTACATCGCCAACGTCGACGAACACGGCTTCAAGAACAACCGCCACCTCGACGCCGTGAAGGAACTCGCGGCAAGGGAAGGGGCCGAGGTCGTGCCGGTCTGCGCTGCGATCGAGGCCGAGATATCGCAGCTCGACGAGGATTCCCGGTCGGAATTCCTGGCCGACATGGGGCTCTCCGAACCGGGTCTCAACCGGGTCATCTGCGCCGGATACCGGTTGCTGGGCCTCAAGACGTACTTCACCGCCGGCGTCCAGGAAGTTCGCGCCTGGACCATCACCTCGGGATGCCTCGCGCCCCAGGCGGCGGCCGTCATCCACACCGATTTCGAAAAGGGCTTCATCCGCGCTGAAACGATCGCCTATGAGGATTTCATCGGTTGCCGGGGGGAGCAGGGCGCCAAGGATGCCGGGAAATGGCGTCTCGAGGGAAAGGAATACCCGGTCAAGGACGGCGACGTGCTGCATTTCCGGTTCAACGTCTAGGCTTACGCCCGGGGGGGGATTCCGGACCGCCCCTTTTATGTTGACCTAACGGTAAGTAATGCGATATAGGGTATGCCCAATTCGCATATGCAACCGGGAGGTATCAGGCGATGGGGGACGGTGAAAGCGACAAGGGGCTTCTTTCCGGGTTGGAATCATCCGGTTCGAGCCGGCGTGATTTCCTCAAGATCATAACGATTGCGGCCGCATCCGTCGGCCTGCCCGTTTCGGCCGCCGGAAAGATGGCGGAAGCGGCATCGAAAAAGGGCAAGCCCTCGGTCATCTGGCTCCATTTCCAGGAATGCACCGGGTGCACCGAGTCGCTGCTTCGAACGTCCCATCCGGCACTGTCCTCCCTGATCCTCGACCTCGTCTCCCTCGATTATCATGAAACGCTTTTCGCAGCCGCGGGCTATCAGGCCGAGGACGCGCTCAAGGCCGCGATCAAGGCGAACGAGGGCAAGTTCGTCCTGGTCGTCGAGGGCGCGATTCCCGTCAAGGACAACGGCATCTACTGCAAGGTGGGGGGGAAGACCGCGCTCCAGATCCTGAACGAGGTCGCGCCGAAGGCGGGCGCTATCGTCGCGATCGGGTCGTGCGCATCCTTCGGCGGCATCCCTGCGGCCGAGCCCAACCCGACCGGCGCCACCGGCGTCCCTCAGGTGCTGAAGGGCAAGACGGTCGTGACCCTTCCGGGATGTCCGGCCAATCCGTACAATCTGCTGGGCACCGTGCTTCAGTTCGCGACTTACGGCACGCTGCCGGCGCTCGACGAGCACGGGCGCCCCAAATTCGCCTACGCCCGCGTCATCCACGAAGACTGCCCCAGGCGTCCCCATTTCGATGCCGGCCGGTTCGCCTCTCAGTTCGGCGATGCTTCGCACCGCGATGGTCACTGCCTCTACAAACTCGGCTGCAAGGGGCCGGTCACGCACGCCAATTGTTCACTGCTTCCGTTCGTCGAGATGCCCGGAGCCTGGCCGATCGGCATCGGCCATCCGTGCGTCGGCTGCACCGAACAGCAGGTCGCGTTCCGCACGCCCATGTTCGAGGTGGTTCCGATCCACAACGCGACACCGCCGTCAACGTACGCGCCCGTCGCCGAATCGGGCGGCCTGCTGAGCATTCCGGCGGCACTCGGGGCCGGTGCGGTGCTGGGTGCGCTCGCCGGTGCGGGCCTTGTCGCCAGCCGGAAGTTTTCCGACCACGACGGAGACCAGAGCATCCCCGGCGAGCGGCGGCGCGCCTCCGGCAAGGAAGGAACCCCGGCCGATCCCGGTGAAAAAAAATGAGCGAACTTACCCGGCGTGACGTTCTGAAGCTGGCCGGGCTGGGCGGTGCCGCCCTGGTGCTGCCCGCATCCCTCGCGTCGGCGTCCGGAGGCGAATCCGTCGGCGCTCCACCGCTGGCGGCATCGATGCTTTACGACGCCACCATCTGCACGGGGTGCAAGGCGTGCATGTCGGCATGCAACACCACCAACCAGCTCGAGCCCGATACCCGGCTCTCCGACGGCCTCTACCAGATGCCGGTCGACCTCAACTCCAGGACCAAGAACATCATCAAGCTTTACAGCGATCCTTCGGGAAGCTATTCGTTCGTCAAGCGGCAATGCATGCACTGCCTGGACCCCGCCTGCGTCGCAGGGTGTCCATTCCACGCGCTCGAGAAAAACAGGGATCAGGGCGTCGTCACCTGGGACGGATCCAAGTGCATCGGCTGCCGATACTGCGAGATCGCCTGCCCCTACCAGATCCCGAAGTTCGAGTGGGACAAGTTCAACCCTCGCATCGTCAAGTGCGAGTTCTGCTACGAGCAGAGGCTCAAGGACGGGAGACAGCCGGGTTGCACGAGCGCATGTCCCACGGGAGCCGTGATCTACGGCACGCGTGAAAACATGCTGGCCGAGGCGCGCAGGCGCATCGCGAGCCGTCCGGGCCAATATTACAAGGATCGCGTCTATGGCGAGACCGAGGGCGGGGGGACGCAGGTCTTCTACCTCTCCCGCGTTCCGTTCAGCAAGCTCGGGCTTCCGACGCTGAGCGAGGAATCGAACCCGCACTACGCCACGAAGGTCAGCTCCAGGATTTACGGATGGCTGGCGGGTCCCGCGGTCGTCTTCGCGGTTCTGTTCGGGGCCATCAACAGGAACTGGAAGCACCACGAGGCCGACCGGCGCGAACACGAAGCCGAAGGTCGCCTTCCGGAGCAATTATGAGCGATTCCGTCTGGCAGCGCGCGATTCCGGTCTACGAAGACCGGTCCGTCAAGAAAACCTTTCTCGTACTGTCGGCGATATCCCTCGTCGGACTCATCCTCGCGGCGTTTCGAATGGCGAGTCCTCTCGGCCGTTACAGCGCCATGAACGATTTTTACGCATGGGGGGTCTGGAAGACGTTCAACGTCATGACGTTGACCGCCATCGGCTCGGGCAGCCTTTCGGTCGGAATCGCCGCCTGGGTCTTCGACCGCCGGAAGCTGCACGTCGTCATGCGGACGGCTCTCGTCACGAGTTTCCTGTTCTATTTCACCGGCATGCTGGCCCTCATGGTCGACGTAGGCCGTCCATGGAACCTGTGGCATATCCTGCTGCCCTGGCACTGGAACCTGCATTCCGCGCTGCTGGAAGTCGCGGTCTGCATGCCGACTTACGCGTTCATATTCCTCCTGTTCGAAAACGTGCCGCTCATCCTCGAGCGCTACACCTACCTCGGTTCCGGCGCAACCAAGGCCCGCATCGCCGGGTATGAACCCTCGATCCGTAAGATATATCCCGTCATGATCGCTCTTGCCTACCTGCTTCCCATCATGCACCAGTCGTCGCTCGGCGCGTTGATGCTTCTGGCGGGTCCCAAGGTCCATCCACTCTGGCAAACCCAGGTGCTCCCGCTTCTTTACGTCATGGCCGCGGGTATCGCCGGTTTCTCGTTCGTCATCGGGACGCTGATGGTCTGCTGTCTCCGCTACCGTCGACCGCTGAGCACCGATGTGCTCGGCGAGTTGGGAAGCCTGATGTCCTGGCTCACCTTCGCGTGGTTGACCATCCGGTTCGTCGACATCGCCGTGCGTGGGAAGTTCGGAATGCTGCTGATTCCTGACAAATACACCGCATACTTCATCCTCGAAAACGTTCTGCTGCTCGTGCCGGCGATCCTGCTTCGGTCGAAACGATATCGTGAAACGCCCCGCGTACTTTTCCTTTCGGCCGTCTCAGCGGGCCTAGGCGGCTGCCTCTACCGTCTCGTCCCTGCGCTGATCGCGTTCATTCCGGCGAGAAAGGCAAACTATTTCCCGTCTGTGGCCGAACTGGTCATGACGCTCGGATTCATCGCCGCAGCCGTCGTCGGTTTCAAGCTGGCCATCAAGTATTTCGCCGTGCTGCCCGGGCCGGCCGCCGATTGGGAATTCGCGTTCAAGCCCGCAGCTTCGAAACAAACCAATTCGTAAGGAGCGCCGAAACATGGCCCGTATAACGATAGACCCCATTACCCGCATAGAAGGGCATCTCCGCATCGATGTCGAGGTCGACGGCGGCGTCGTTCGCGACGCCTGGTCGGTCGGCACCATGTGGCGCGGCATCGAACTCATCCTGAAAGGGCGCGATCCGCGGGAGGCGTGGATCTTCACGCAGCGAATCTGCGGCGTCTGCACGACCGTCCACGCGATCGCCTCGGTGCGGGCCGTGGAGAACGCCCTCGGCATGGAAATTCCCCTCAACGCGCAGTACATCCGCAACCTGCTCGTGACGGCCCACGCGCTTCACGACCACATCGTCCACTTCTATCACCTGTCGGCGCTCGACTGGGTCGACGTGGTCTCGGCCCTAAAAGCCGACCCCGTCAAGGCCGCCGGCATCGCCGAGAGTCTTTCCCCCTGGCCCAAAAACGGGAAGCGGGAGATGGAGGCCACCAAGGCGCGTCTTGCCGGATTCGTCGCGGGCGGGCAACTCGGCATCTTCACCAACGGATACTGGGGCCACCCGGCGATGCGACTTTCTCCCGAGGTCAATCTGATCGCGGTTTCGCATTACCTGCAGGCGCTCGACATCCAGCGAAAAGCGAACCAGGCCGTGGCCATCCTCGGCGGAAAGACCCCCAACATCCAGAACCTGGCCGTCGGCGGTGTCGCGAACCCGATCAACCTCGACAGCCCGGCGGCCCTCAACATGGAAAAGCTCTACACGGTCAAGTCGCTCCTCGACGAAGTGGTCGCCTTCGTCCAGCAGGTCTATGTGCCCGACGTCTGCGCGATCGGGGCGATGTACCCCGACTGGTTCAAGTACGGCGCCGGCGTTACCAACTACCTCGCCGTTCCCGAACTGCCCCTCGACACCAAGGGGACGAAATTCGACATGCCCGGAGGCACGATCATCGGCGGCAGGCCCGACAGCTACACGCCGATCACTTCCTTCCAGGACAAGTATTTCAAGGACAACGTGACCGAAGGCATTGCCCGGGCCCATTACGAAGGGTCGTGGGACAAGCATCCGTGGGAAGAAACCACCGACCCCAAGCCGGGCGAGGTCGACCACGACGGGAAATATTCCTGGGTCAAGGCGCCCCGCTTCAAGGGTATGCCGATGCAGGTCGGGCCCACGGCCCAGGTCTACATGGCCTACGTTGCCGGCCACGAGCCGACTCGTCGGTGGGCGAACGCCGCGCTCGACAAGGCGTCGAAGATCGCCGGGGCCAAACTCTCCCCCGAAATCCTTCACTCGACGCTCGGACGGCATGCGGCCCGCGCGATCCGTGCGGCGGTCATGAGCGAACTGGCCTTGAAGCACTGGAACCTGCTGGCCGAGAACATCGGCAAGGGCGACTTCACCACCTTCAACGAACCCAAGATCGGCAACGAGGAGGTTCGCGGCGTCGGCTTCCACGAAGCGCCCCGCGGCGCCCTGTCGCACTGGGTCGTCATGAAGGACAAGAAGATCGCGAACTACCAGGCGGTCGTGCCATCCACCTGGAACGCGGGCCCTCGCGACGGGAAGGGACAGCGCGGGCCATACGAGGCGTCGCTCATCGGCAATCCCGTGGCCGACCCGAAGCGTCCCTTGGAAGTGCTTCGCACGATTCACTCCTTCGACCCGTGCCTGTCGTGCGCCATCCATACGGTCGACATGGAAGGGAACGAGCAGTCGCGCGTAAAGGTACTGTGACCGGAACCACCTTGCCCGTTCCCCGCAACGTCGCCATCGTCGGACTCGGCAACGTGCTCATGGGGGACGATGCCTTCGGGCCGTACGTGGTCGCGTCGCTCCAGGCGCACTACGATTTTCCCGAGGGAGTCGAACTGATCGATGCCGGAACGCCCGGTCACGAACTGTCGGTCTATCTCGACGGCCGCGACGTGCTGATCGTCGTCGATGCGGTGCTTGCGGCAGGTTCGCCGGGCGACCTTCGGTCGTACACGGACGACGAAGTCGTCGCGCGGCCGCCCTCCCTCGTGACGAGCCCTCACGAACCGGGGTTGCGGGATGCGCTGATGAAGCTCGCATTCAGTGGCCGGGCGCCGCAACGACTGCTGCTGGTGGGGGTGATTTCATCGGACATCGAACTCGGTGCGGGCCTGAGCGAACCGGTCTCCCGCGCCGTTCCCGCGGCCGAGGAGGCGATTCTTGAATCCCTTGCGCAAATCGGGATCGTGCCCTCACCGAAAAATCCCTCATCCGATCCCGCGATCTGGTGGGAATAGCATCCCCATTCTCCGACAGATTCGTCTTGACGGTTGCCTCCTCCCTAGGGAGAATGGGGACTTCTTGACCAGCCATTGAACACCGGCCCGCGGCCGGCATCCTGGCGCGACCCGCGGTAAATCCCCATCGCGCCGAAGGCGAGGACACCATATGGCCCGCAAGATCAATTTCAACGCCGGACCCGCAGCACTGCCCCTGCCCGCGCTCGAGCGGGCGGCGGCCGAGTTTCTCGATTTCGCCGGAAGCGGCATGTCGGTGATGGAGCACAGCCATCGCGGCAAGGAATACGAGGCCGTGCACGACGAGGCGACCGCGCTCGTCAAGGAGCTGCTGAACGTCCCCGAAAATTACGAAGTGTTGTTCCTGCAGGGCGGGGCCACGGCGCTGTTCGCGCAAATCGCGATGAACTTCCTCGAGAAGGACACGACCGCGCAGTACGTCATCACGGGCGCCTGGGGCGAAAAGGCGCTGGGCGAGGCCAAGGCCGTCGCGGCGATGTTCGGGGCGAACATCGCGGTCCAGAACGTCGGAACCGGCGAAGGCAAGGAAAAGAGCTACACGCGCGTTCCCGCACCTTCCGAAGTCAAGGTCGATCCGGCCGCGGCGTACCTTCACGTCACCTCCAACGAGACGATCCACGGCGTCGAGTTCGGTGTCGATCCCTCCCGGGCCTTCCCTGAAACCGGCGGCGTGCCGCTCGTCGCGGATATGTCCTCCGACTTTCTCTGGCGTCCGCTCGACGTCTCGAAATTCGGCATCCTCTACGCCGGCGCCCAGAAGAACATCGGGCCCTCGGGCGTGGTGGTCGTCGTGATCTCCAAAGCGCTGATCGAGAAGGGGCGCAAGGACATCCCCAAAATCTGGCAGTTCCGGATCCACGCCGAGAACAAGTCGCTCTACAACACGCCGCCCACGTTCGGCGTCTACATGATCCGCAACGTCCTGTCCTGGCTCAAGGATCAGGGCGGGCTCGCGGGCATGGAGCGGATCAACCGCAAGAAGGCCGACCGGCTCTACGGCGTGATCGACGGCAGCAACGGGTTCTACCGTTCGCCGGTCGAAAAGGAAAGCCGTTCGGTCATGAACGTCGTCTTCCGGCTTCCGAGCGAGGCGCTGGAAGAACAGTTCATCGCCGAAGCGAAGAAGGCGGGCATGGTGGGCCTCAAGGGCCACCGGTCGGTCGGCGGCATTCGGGTATCCACCTACAACGCGGTTTCCTACGACTGGGTCGATACGCTTTCGAAGTTCATGGAGGAATTCCAGAAAGGCAAGTGACGGCACCTGGGGCCTTGATCATCGCAATATCCGCACAACACATTCATTAGGGAGGTTGTCAAATGGCAAGGAAGAAGATTGCGCTCATCGGTGGTGGACAGATCGGCGGGGTCCTCGCCCAGCTTTGCGCGCTGCGTGAACTCGGCGACGTCGTCCTGTTCGACATCGTCGAAGGGCTTCCCCAGGGCAAATGCCTCGACATCGCCGAAGCGGCGCCGGTTGACGGTTTCGACATCAACCTCAAGGGCACCAACGATTACGCCGACATCGCCGGCTCCGACATCGTCATCGTCACCGCAGGCCTTCCCCGCAAGCCCGGAATGAGCCGAGACGACCTCATCGAGGTGAACTCCAAGATCATGACCTCGGTGTGCGAGGGCATCAAGCAGTACGCTCAGAACTCGATCGTCATCATCATTTCCAACCCGCTTGACGCGATGGTCACGCTCTGCCAGAAGATCACCGGCTTCCCCTACAACCGGGTCATCGGCCAGGCCGGCGTCCTCGACTCCGCCCGCTTCGAGGCGTTCATCGCCTGGGAACTCGGCGTTTCGGTCAAGGACGTCACCGCCATGACGCTGGGCGGCCATGGCGACGACATGGTGCCGCTGGTTCGCTACGCCAGCGTCAAGGGCATCCCGGTCATGGAACTGCTCGAACAGAAGTACGGCAACGCGGCCAAGGCGAAGGAAGTGATGGAAGCCATGGTCAAGCGCACCCGCGGCGCGGGCGGCGAAGTTGTCGCCCTGCTCAAGACCGGTTCGGCGTTCTACTCCCCGGCCTCCTCGGCGATCGCGATGGCCGAATCGATCCTCAAGGACAGCAAGCGCGTCCTCCCGACCTGCGTCTATCTCAATGGCGAGTTCGGCGTGAAGGGTTACTTCGTCGGCGTGCCGACCGTGCTCGGCACCGGCGGCGTCGAAAAGATCCTCCAGTTCAAGCTCGACGCCGAGGAACAGGCGATGATGGACAAGTCGGTCGCGGCGGTCAAGAGCCTGGTCGACACGCTCAAGTAGTCTTCTTCGATATCCGCCCCCGTTCGAAGGGGGCTGTCGTCAATGACCGGCCGGGAAGGGCATCCTCTTTCCGGCCGGTTTTATTGGAGGGAACGGATGAAACAGACGCCGCACGCCGAAATCGAGAACCGATACAAATCGCTGCAACGGCAGATGGCGGTCGCGGAACTGGATGCGGTCATCATCGCCCAGAACGCCGACCTGTTCTATTTCACCGGAACGATCCAGAGCGGCAACCTCTACGTTCCGGCCAAGGGGGAACCGGTCTACATGGTCCGTCGCGACCTCGAGCGGGCGCGCGCCGAATCTCCGATGGATGGCATCGTTCCCTTCGGCTCAATGCGCGATATTCCGGGCATACTGGCGCAACATGCCTATCCGATTCCGAAACGGATCGGGATGGAACTCGATGTGTTGCCGGTCAACCTGTTCGAGCGCTATCGAAAGGTTTTTCCCGAATCGGTCTGGAGCGATGCCACTCCGCTGATACGGCGGGTACGCATGATCAAGTCGCCCCACGAACTGCGCCTGATGCGGGCCGCGGCAGTCCAGCTCGATACGATTTACCGGGCCGCGGCCGACATCATCCGCGAGGGAATGACCAGCATCGAACTTGCGGCCGAACTCGAACTCATGGCCCGCCGCGACGGTCATCAGGGGCTCATCCGCATGCGCGGCTTCAACGGCGAGATGATGTACGCACACGTGTTCTCCGGTCCCGACTCTGCCGTGCCCGCGTATACGGACACCCCGCTTGGCGGTGTCGGGCCGTATCCGGGGTTCGGGCAGGGGGCGAGCTGGCGTCGCATCGCCCGGAACGAGCCGATCATTCTCGACTTCGCAGGAAGCGTCGAGGGCTATCTGGTCGATCAGACGCGAATGTTCGTCATAGGGCGGTTGTCCGATCGGCTCGCAAGGGGCTACGACGACATGCTCAAGGTCCAGGCGCTGATGGAAAAGATAGCCGTACCGGGCGCCTCATGGGGCGAAGTCTACGACCGGTGCTGCGCCTTGGCGGTTTCGATGGGCTACGCCGACAGCTTCATGGGGGCGAAGGGGGCGCGGGTCTCTTTCATCGGACACGGCTTGGGTGTCGAAATAGACGAATACCCGTTCATTGCCCGCGGTTTCAATGACCTGACGCTCGAACGGGGGATGGTTTTCGCATTCGAGCCCAAGGTCGTATTTCCCGGAGAGGGAGCCGCCGGGATAGAAAACACCTTCCACCTTTCCGAGGCGGGGCTCGAACGGCTTACGGTTTCCGACGAAAACGTCGTGGCCGTCTGATCATCGAGTTGTAACAACCCTTACCGATTCGTGTAATGATTATCGGGGGAGTATGAATGAGCCGGAGAAGACCTGAAATGCCCGGTGCACCCGATCACCTTGCCGCAAAGCTCGACGCAGCAGTGACCGAGAGCCTCTTTGCGTCGATATCGGGTCCTCCCGTCTGGTCCCGCCTGTTCTGTTTCTGCGGCGACGGCATGTATCGCGTTTCCATCCGTTGTTCCAAATACTTTCTCGATGTTTCGGTTCGATCCGTCACCGCGGACGGCGAGGAGGACGAAGGCATATCCATCATGTTCTGCGCCAGTCTCGGCCACCGCTCCCGCGTCCAGGTCGAGCATTCGGCACGGGGCCTCGATGCCGATGTTTTCGCCGCCGTTCGATTTGGCACCCAGATCGCCGAGGTGGCTGCATCGACCTGGGAAGCCATGCGGCTTGACCCGGCGACCGCCCCCGGGTGAACCGGCCCCGCCCGTATTGACATCCGCCCCTTCTGCGGGTATAAAACCAAGGTTTCCCCGACAAATCCGGTACAGTCCGAAACGGGCGCGTGACAGCGTGTTCGCATTTGGGAGAACCGACAAGGAGGCAAGATGAAAGGCACCAGGCAATTCCGTTGTTTCATGGCGGTTTTCTCCCTCATCGCTTGCGCGACGTTGATGGCACCGTCCCTCGCGGGCGCCGCCCCGGCAGCCAAGGCCGCCGCGCCGGCCGCGCCGGCCGCGCCGAAGGAATCGGCACCCGTTGCGAAGGCGACGATCGCGCTCGCGTCCGAAGACTGCGCCAAGTGCCACCCCGTTCCCCCGGCGGATATCGAGGCGGCCGGCGGCAAGCACAAGAGCGACGTCAGCTGCCTCGACTGCCACGCCAGCCACCGTCCCGCAACGCAGAACAACATTCCCAAGTGCAGCAACTGTCACGAAGGCAAGCCGCACTTCCAGCTCAAGAACTGCATGGAGTGCCACAAGAATCCTCACAAGCCGCTCAATATCGTCCTTGGGCCGAAGGTCACCGAGCCGTGCCTCACCTGCCACGCCGACCAGATCAAGCAACTTCGCGAAAACAAGAGCAAGCATTCGGCGCTCTACTGCTCGAACTGCCACGACGTGCACCGCAAGATTCCGCAGTGCGTCAAGTGCCACAAGCCGCACTCGGCCGAAATGACCCAGGCCGACTGCAAGAAATGCCACAAGGCGCACAAGCCCACGGTGGTCGTGTACGGGCAGGATGTCCCCAACAAGGATTGCGGCGCCTGTCACAAGGCCGCAATGAACTTGCTGGCCGCAACCGCCACCCGGCACAAGACCGTTCTCTGCGTCAAGTGCCACAAGGACAAGCACAAGATGATCCCCGATTGCACCCAGTGCCACACCAAGCTTCACCCGGCTGCGATCCTCAAGAAGTTCCCCAAATGCAGCATCTGCCACTCGATCGCGCACGACCTCAACAACTGGCCCGCGGGCAAGGACGGCGCCGCCGCTCCCTCCGCCAAGCCGGCGAAGGAGCACAAGAAGAAGTAACCGCCTGAAGGAATTTTAGGCATCGATAACGGAAACGGCCCGGAGGATATCCCGGGCCGTTTCCGTTTGAAAGAAGGCATGCATGCCGGACGCGCCAAGGATATCCCTTCCCGTCGATCCATATCTGCCGTCGGTCGTCGAGGCGATGCGTTCGAATGGCGCCGTCGTCATCGAAGCGCCGCCCGGAGCCGGCAAGACCACTCGCATACCCCTGTCCCTTCTCGAAGCGGGGCTCGCCGGAAATGGAGGGATACTGGTGCTCGAACCGCGTCGCCTCGCGGCGCGAATGGCCGCGAGGCGGGTCGCGAACGAGATCGGCGAACCGGTGGGCAAGACGGTCGGTTACCAGGTCCGGTACGAGGATGCGTCCGGCCCCCGGACGCGGCTGAAATTCGTAACGGAAGGCGTGATGGTCCGCCGGTTGTCGTCCGATCCGTCGTTGAC
>JANXPS010000289.1 GCA_025357175.1 Deltaproteobacteria bacterium
CGGACGATGCCTTCGAAGCCATGTCGCTGATCGTGCTCATCATCTTCATGTAGGCATCGAACATGCGCGACGCCTCGACCATCTCGGACATCCCGGCGACCGGGGAGACGTTGGCCTCCTCGATGCTTCCCTGCTGGATGCGGATGTTTGCGTCCGCCGCGACCAGCGGGGTGTCCTGCGGAACGATGAAGAGACTGTGTCCTTCCTTTTTCATCACGGACGAATCCGCCGGTTTCTGGATCCGGAGCTTGTCGACCAGCATCTCCGCGACGCTCACGTTGCCGTCGGACGTGACGTCGAACGCCCCGTCACCGACATGGATCGGCCCGTTGGCCCCAAGCACCTTCCCCCCGTCGACCGTGGCGAGATCGCCTGCGGAATCGAGGCGGAAGTTGCCGGCCCGTGTCAGCCGTATGCCGTTTTTAGTCTGGATCGTGAAATAGCCGTCGCCCTCGATGGAGAGGTCGGTCGATTTCCCGGTCGGACGCAGCGGTCCGGGGCTGAAATCGGTGTATTGGGTGGCAGGCGTCGAATAGAGCAGCGGCGCCCCGGTCGTGCTGCCGGAGAGCGACGTCGGGTCGGGAACCGCGAGCGAAGCCGCGGGTACGACCCCGGAATCGACCGATTTGTCCTGCTTGTAGCCCACTGAGGAGAGGTTGGCCAGGTTGTTGGCGACCTGCTCCAGCCGTTTCTCCGCGGCACGGGCCCCGGTATAGGCGATGTACATTCCGGCTTGCACGGCATTTCCTCCACGATATTTTGACGCCAACATCGATAGAGCAATAGGCGTGCCCATGCATGGATTGCAGTACTAACGCTTGTTTTACGGTTATTTACGGGATGGCTTCGAAACGGGGGCGAAGGGAAAGCGTCAACAAACCGGCATCGATTACTCGGGGGGTGACGGGGGGGCGGAAATATTTTCCGCCGCGTTTTCCAGCATCTGACGCCGGGCGCGAATCAGGAAGGCATAGACCTCGGCGACCGCCAGGTACAATTCGGGGGGAATCGGGTCGCCTTCGGGAAAGCGGTACAGCGCGTCGGCGAGGAACGGGTCGTTTTCCACCGGAATGCCGTGTTCGCCGGCAAGGCGCAGGATGACGTCGCTGAGCGGACCCTCGCCTTTTGCGACGATGTGGGGCGCCGAATCGACCCCCCTGTCATAGGACAGGGCGACGGAACGCCGCCTCGGCTCCTCCGGCTGCCGGGTCATGCGCGTTCCTCGAGGAGCTGGATCCCCGTGTCGCGCGAGAGCATTGCGCCGAATTCGGATTCGGCGGTTCCGCGGCGGCCGGGACGAACCAGGACGTCGCGCAACGGGAAACCGCGGTCGCGCAACGTCTCGGAAAGGTCGGGAACGCCCGCCTCGAGCTGCCGGCACAGCCCTTCGTGCTCCACGTCGAACACGATGGACCACCCCACCCCGGACGGCTGGAAACGGATGGATACCGCCCCGATGTCGGGGAGCCGGAAGAAAAGTCGCCACGAAGCCTCCGACCCGCCTTGACCCGGATCGCGGTAACCGGGAAACAGCAAGGGAGCCTTCTCGCCGGGGAACGGGACGAAAAACCAGAAGGGAGCGCCCATGCCCTGGCGGGACGCGTTGGAAAGCTCGAACCTCGGCGCTTCCGTCGGCTCGACCCCGGGGGGCGCGGAAAGCGGGGCGATCGGCTCCCTCCGGGATGCACCGGCGATTTCTTCCGGCGCGTCCCGGACTGCCGCGCCGCGGATTCCGGCCGGCAAGACGGGAGGCGCGGGGGCGGGGGCGGTTTGCGCGACCGCCGGTTCAGCGACGGCTGTTTCCGGGAGGGCGGATTGCGTCGATGTCGCCGTCCCGGCGGGAGACTCCCGGTTGCCGGAAACGGGCGGGGAGGCGTTCGGGGGCGGGTCTGCCGGTCGTGTGACGGTCGCCTTGAACCCGGGCAGCCTGACGATCGTGGAAGCGAGGAAGCGCGACAGGACGATCGCCTCACGCAGGAATTGGGTCGGCGGCGCCTGCCCGGACTCGACCACGGCGGCAAGGCGACTGTTGAATTGCTCGAGCGCGGCCGGGGGAACGTTGGCCCGGAGCGGCTCCCTGCCGAGAAGAACGGGAATCCTCGGGGAGACGGGTGTGGACGCGGGGAGCGACAGGTCTGTGATCCGGATCCGGAGCGGCGGGCCCTGCGCCTCGACCACGGCTTTCCCGGTGCTGCCGGGCTCCAGCGGTTTTCTGGCGGATGCCGCGAAATCCTGTCCGTTGATCCGGACGCGGAGCTCTCCCTCCTTGCCGGGAGGCAGGACGCGGAAGAAGACGGATTGCCCCGAACGGAGCGGGACGGGGTGCGCGATCCCGGCGGGATGCGTCGGTGCGGGCGGAAGGATCGCCCCCGGCCCATCGCCGCCGGGAACCGTCATGCCGACAGGGGGTGGGTTGCGCGCGCCGAGGCCAGAATATCGATCCTGCCGTGGATGGGATCGGGCGGGTCGGGCGCGCGATCGTCGGGGGACGGAGGCGGCGGCGTCTTGCGTTCGTTCTTTTTCCGGTCGCGGCGGGCCTGGTCGTCGACGACGGGAACATGGGGCGTGCGTCCCACCTCGGTGACCTCGCCCATGATGCTACTCGATGCCCTTTTTTTCTTCCCGGCGTTCGGCTCCGCTCCGGATGGCGTCGCGCTGCCGCGTGAAGATGTAGCGGATGATCCGGTCGCGGTCCTCTTCCTCGATGACCCGATACCGCACCGCGACCTCGGAACCGGGCTCGTCCCTGCGGGGGGAGGGAATGGCGCGGATCACCTGCCCCAGGATCGGGACCGGCGCCCCCTCGAAATCGGGAAGCTGAAGGCGGATTTCGAGGAAGTCACCCTCGGCGACCGGTTCGGAAACGATGAAGCGGATCCCCGAACCGCCGAGATCGACCCACCGGGGGGTGAAAATCGCGAGCGCCTGACGGTCGCCGCTGCCGAGAAACCGCACGACGGCGTCGATCTTGGTGTCCATGCCGACGAGCACCTTGAGGATCTCGCGCTCGACCTCGGCGAACTCGGACCGGTCGTCGCGCTGCGTGAAGAAGGTCCCTGCGGTCAACCGCGTGGGAACCTTGCGGTTGGCGCGCTTGTGGAACGCGTCGAGAACCGCCTTTTCGTCACCGTGGCGCACCGAGCATTCCATGCACAGGAAATCGCTGATGCGAACGTACTCGCGCTCCTTGGCGCCGGAACTGTTATGCCGGGTCGGCACGTCTGTCCTCCTTGGCA
The DNA here is from genome assembly GCA_025357175.1 of Deltaproteobacteria bacterium. Taxonomy (GTDB): domain Bacteria; phylum Desulfobacterota; class Deferrimicrobia; order Deferrimicrobiales; family Deferrimicrobiaceae; genus JANXPS01. The sequence continues at coordinate 3,237 of JANXPS010000289.1, forward strand.
TTTTTCGCGCCGGTGGCGCAATCCGCCACCTGTATCCGGTCGCGGCCGCGCGCCTTGGCCTGGTAAAGGGCGCCGTCGGCGCGCTTGAGAAGCTCTTCCTGTTCGCGTGAAACCATGACCGTGCAGTCGGCGATGCCGATGCTGAGCGACAGCTTGAATTCGTGCGGGGGGACACCCTGCAACCCCGCGTGGATGGCCGCCCGGACGCGCTGCGCGAACACTTCGGCTTGCGGGATCCCGGCGTCGGGCATCAGGACGACGAACTCGTCGCCGCCGTAGCGGAAAGCGTAGTCGGTCTTGCGCAGGTTGGCCAGGAGCGTCGCGGCAACCCCCTTCAACACCTGGTCGCCGACCTGGTGGCCGAACGTATCGTTGATTCCCTTGAAGTGGTCGACGTCGATCATGAGCAGCGCCAGGTTGCGGTCGCGCCGGAGGTACCACTCGTACTCGCGGTCGTATCGGTCCTGGAAGGAGCGATAGTTGTAAAGACCGGTCAGCCCGTCGTTGCTGGCCATGACGCGAACTTTTTCGCGTTCGGCGAAGTTGTGCAGGAACAGGGAAAGCTGGGCGGTCACCGATTTGAGAACCCGCTCGCGCGCCAGTTCGTGAGGAACGTGGGAAACGACGTGGGCTGTCAGCGACCCGAGCACCCGGTCGCCGAACGACAACGGGGCGGTCCACCGGTGCGTGTCCGGTTGCCCGGTCGATTTCGAGTCGCCGTAAGGGAACTCCTTGACGGAGACGGATTCGGCGACGCCCGGTTCGAATGCGGCGGGCATCTGCCTGCGCCACTGGCGAACCAGGGCGGCGGGTGCCTTGCCGCTCCGGTCCCGGACCCCGTCGAGGCCGCAGACCCTGAACTCGGGCGTGGAGAGGAGCGACAGGAACTCGATGCCCGAATAGGGGACGAACCGGCCCATTTCCCGGCAGAGCCACTCGAATACGGCGTCGAGGTCGGGGTCTTCGTTGAG
>JANXPS010000312.1 GCA_025357175.1 Deltaproteobacteria bacterium
GAGATGGTCATGCCCGGCGACAACGTTCAGATGAGCGTCGAGCTGATCATGCCTGTCGCCATGGAAAAGGAACTTCGTTTCGCGATCCGCGAAGGCGGCCGCACCGTGGGCGCCGGCGTCGTCGCCGAAATTCTCGAATAGCGGAAACGACAAGGGGGAGATTCAGTGGCAATCGACCATCAGAAAATCAGGATCCGGCTCAAGGCCTTTGATCACAGGCTTCTCGACAAGGCCACCGGAGAAATAGTAGAAAAGGCGAAGCAGACTGGGGCGAAGGTCGCAGGTCCCATTCCTCTGCCCACTCAGATCGAACGCTTTACCGTAAACCGATCACCGCACGTCGACAAGAAGAGCCGTGAGCAGTTCGAGATCCGGACGCACAAGCGTCTTCTCGATATCCACGAACCGCCGGCGGCAACGATCGATGCCTTGATGAAACTTGACCTGCCCGCAGGGGTCGAAGTCGAAATCAAGCTCTAAGTCGGTCACGGATTGCATAAACCAACGAACGAATCGATAAGGTGCATACAATGACGACCGGTATTTTGGGGAAAAAGCTGGGCATGACCCAGGTGTTCGATGCCGAAGGGAAAATGATTCCCGTGACGGTGATCGAGGCGGGTCCTTGCACGGTCATCCAGAAGAAAACCGTCCCGAACGACGGATACGAAGCCATCCAGATCGGCTTTCAGGGCAAAAAAGCCCAACGGGTCAACAAAGCCGACATGGGGCACTTTCGCAAGGCTGGAAAAGGCGCTTTTGCGCATTTGCAGGAAATCGAGATTCCGGATCCAAGCATCGAGGTCGGCGCCGAAATCAAGGTCGATATGTTCAAGGAAGGCGATTTCGTGGACGTCTGCGGCACGAGCAAGGGCCGTGGCTTCACAGGCGTCATGAAACGCTGGAACTTCAAGGGTGGTCGGGCTACTCACGGGTCGATGTTCCATAGGGCACCCGGTTCAATCGGCGCCTCGGCATATCCTTCCCGCGTCATCAAGAACATGAAGATGGCAGGACATTACGGGAACGAAAAAACGACTACCCTCAACCTCAAGGTCGTCGCTGTTCAACCCGATAAAAATCTGTTGCTCGTTCGCGGCGCCGTTCCCGGCTCCAAAAATGGCATGGTTTTCATTCGGCACGCAGTGAAGAAGGCAAACTAAGGAGCGCATGATGGCATCCCTGGAAATGGTCGATAAGGACCGGCAGGTGAAGGAATCGGTTGAATTGCCGGAGGCGATCTTCGGGACCGAGGTGAAAAACCACCTTCTTCATCACGTCGTGGTGGCCCAACTGGCCGCGCGTCGTGCCGGTACTGCTTCAACGAAAACCCGGAAAGACATTTCGGGCGGTGGTAAGAAGCCGTTCCGTCAAAAGGGCACAGGACGCGCGCGTCAGGGAACCTCGCGGTCCCCGGTCATGCGGGGCGGCGGCACGGTTTTCGGACCCCACCCCCGTAGTTATGAAACAAAGGTCAACAAGAAAGAGATGAAGGCTGCACTTCGCTGCGCGCTGTCCGACAAGCTCCGCGAGAACAAGCTCTTCCTGGTCGATTCCCTTGAGTTGGGGGCCCCCCGTACCAAGGAATTTCTCCAGGTTGCGAGCGCTCTCGGTCTGAACGATGCGCTCCTCGTCACCGATGGCTTTCCTGAGAATCTCTACCTTGGTGTTCGGAATCTTCATGATTTTAAGGTACTTCCGGTAGACGGCCTCAACGTTTACGATATCCTTTCATACGACCAGCTGGTTCTGACCCGGCCGGCTTACGATCAAATCATCGAGGTGCTCGGGTAATGAATCATACCGATGTCATCAAGCGCCCCTTGATCACCGAGAAGGCGACCTACATGAAAGAAGTCGGCAATGCGGTCGCTTTCGAAGTCGACCGCCGCGCCAACAAGAACGTGATTCAGCAAGCGGTCGAAAAACTCTTCAACGTCAAGGTTGTCGAGGTCCGGACCATGATCGTCCCCGGCAAGATCAAACGCCGAGGCCGTGTCGAAGGACGCCGTCCGCAATGGAAGAAAGCCGTTGTCACCCTTAAAGAGGGCGACACGATCGAATTCTTCGAAGGCGTCTGACGGAATTAGAAGGCAAGGAGAGCAATCATGGGTATCCGAAAATTTAAACCGACTTCTCCAGGTGTTCGCCAGAAGTCGGTTCTTACCAACGAGGAACTGACCAAGAAGGCGCCCGAGAAAAGCCTTACGACCAGCCTGACCCAGTCCGGCGGTCGCAATAATCACGGGCATACGACTTCGTGGCTCCAGGGCGGCGGGCACAAACGCAGATATCGCATCATCGACTTCAAACGGAACAAGACAGAAGTTCCGGCGAAAGTCGCTGCGATTGAATATGATCCCAACAGGTCGGCCAGAATCGCATTGCTCAATTATGCGGATGGCGAGAAGCGGTATATTCTCTGCCCGCAAGGATTGAGCGTTGGCGACAGCGTGGTTGCGGGCACCTCTGCCGACATCAAGCCGGGCAACGCCCTCCCGATCCGGAATATCCCGGTCGGCACGCTTGTACACAACGTTGAACTGAAGGTCGGGAAGGGTGGGCAGATAGCTCGTTCCGCAGGAGCGGTTGTCCAGATCCTCGCAAAAGAAGGGCAGTATGCCCATCTCCGCCTAGGTTCGGGGGAAGTCCGTCTAGTGTTTATCGAGTGCATGGCCACGATTGGGCAGGTCGGAAATCTCGACCACGAGAAGGTTTCACTGGGGAAGGCCGGTCGGAATCGCTGGCTGGGCGTTCGACCCTCGGTTCGCGGCGTTGCCATGAACCCGGTTGATCACCCGCTGGGCGGCGGCGAAGGCCGCTCATCGGGCGGGCGGCATCCTTGCACGCCTTGGGGCAAGCCCACCAAGGGGCACAAGACGCGGAAGAATCCGTCCACCGACCGCTATATCGTAAAGCGTCGCAGCAAGTAACGGACTAAGGAGTATACAAGTGGGACGTTCGATTAAGAAGGGACCGTACATCGAAGAAGGCCTTCAGCGGAAGGTGACCAAGGCGATTGCGACCGGCGACAAAAAGGTTATCAAGACCTGGTCGCGTCGTTCGACAATCACGCCCGAAATGGTCGGATACACGTTCGCCGTCCACAACGGCAGGAAGTTCATGCCGGTGTTCGTGACCGAAAACATGGTCGGTCACAAGATGGGCGAGTTCTCCCCGACCCGGACCTTCCACGGACACTCCGGCGACCGCAAAGCGAAGGTCAAGAAATAGGTATTAAGCCCGAAACGAGGGAGAACAAGATATGGAAGCCAAGGCAACACTTAAATTTACTCGGATCGCACCCAGGAAGGCTCGCCTGGTCGTCGATCTGATCCGCGGCAAGAAACTTCCCGAGGCACAGGCTATCCTGAAGCTCGCGAAGAAGGCTTCTGCCGCGACCATCAAGAAGGTGCTCGATTCTGCTGTAGCAAATGCCGGCCAGACGGGTGTCATCGATTTGGACACCTTGTTCGTAAAGCAGGCATTCGTCGACGGCGGCGCCTCCTTAAAGCGATTCCGTCCGGCTCCGATGGGACGGGCGCACAAATACAAGAGGCGGACGAGCCACATTACCATCGTTGTGGACGAAGCCTGATCTAAAGGAAAACGTTAAGGGAGGCGGCTTTTGGGACAGAAGACACATCCGTTCGGCTTTCGTCTTGGGGTTATCAAGACGTGGCGTTCCCGGTGGTACTCCGAGAAGGAGTACGCCCAGTACCTGCACGAGGACCTTCGCATCCGCAAGTTCGTGAAGGATCGCCTCATCCATGCAGGCGTATCTTCCGTCGAGATCGAACGGAAGGCGAGCCGGGTCCACGTCATCATATTTACCGCCCGTCCGGGAATTGTCATCGGCAAGAAGGGCGCGGAAATCGAAAACCTCAAGAAGGACTTGAAAAAGTATTCTTCTAAAGAGGTGGCGATCACGATTCAGGAAATTCGCCGACCGGAAACGGATGCCCAGCTGACCGCTGAAAACGTGGCGATGCAACTAGAACGCCGCATCGCATTCCGGAGGGCCATGAAGAAGACCGTGCTCTCCTCCATGAAACTCGGTGCCAAGGGGATCAAGATCCAGGTTTCGGGTCGCCTCGGCGGAGCGGAAATGTCGCGGACCGAATGGTATCGTGAAGGCCGGGTTCCCCTTCACACCCTCAGGGCCGATATCGACTACGGCTTCGCTCAGGCCAAGACCACCTACGGCATCATCGGGGTGAAAGTCTGGATCTACAAGGGTGAAGTTCTGCCGATGGCCATCTCCGCCTCGAAAACCGAATAGGAGCAGATAGATGCTTTCACCAAAGAGGGTCAAATTCCGGAAGATGATGAAGGGCCGGCGTGCCGGAAACGCCAACTCCGGAAACCAGCTGAACTTCGGTGATTTCGGGGTCAAGTCCCTTGACGCCGGCTGGCTCACCGCTCGCCAGATCGAGGCAGCCCGTATTGCCATGACGCGTTTCATCAAGCGCGGAGGCAAGATCTGGATCAGGGTGTTTCCAGATAAGCCGGTCACCCGGAAAGCGGCTGAAACCCGAATGGGCAAAGGTAAGGGCGCACCCGAAGAATGGGTGTGCGTCATCAAGCCGGGCCGGGTTCTTTACGAGATCGAAGGGGTTGATGAGGCCACGGCGCGTGAAGCGCTTCGTCTGGCGTCCCACAAACTCCCGATCCAGACGAAGTTCCTGTCGAGGGAGGAGTAGACGGTCATGAAAGCGAAAGAGCTTCGCGATCTGGCGGTAGAAGAACTTCGCCAGAAAGAACTGCAACTTAGAGATGAAATCTTCCGCTTGAAGATGAAGCGTTCGGCGAATGCCCTCGACAATCGGATGTTGATCCGGAATCGTCGGCGGGATCTGGCCAGGGTAGCAACGTTCCTGGGTCAGAAAGCCGAAAAGAAGGCGGAATAACATGGGAACGGAGAACGAAATGGAACCGCGCGGAATCAGAAAAGCGAAAGTCGGGCTAGTGGTGAGCGACAAGATGGACAAGACCGTCGTGGTCCGCGTCGAGCGCCTGGTTCCCCACCCGGTTTACAAGAAATATGTTAAGAAACGGACCACCTACAAGGCGCACGACGAAAAGAATGAATATAGCACTGGGGATCGGGTCGAAATCATTGAAACCCGGCCGATCAGCAAAGATAAACGCTGGCGGGTGGCTCGGCTGATCGAACGCCCTGTCGTCCGGTAGTAAAAACCAACAGCGGAGCAATTTGCCATGATTCAGATGCAGACAATGCTCGATGCGGCCGACAATTCCGGTGCCAAGCGCCTTTGTTGTATCAAGGTTCTGGGTGGGAGCAAGCGGCGTTACGCAGCAGTCGGAGATATCATTGTGGTCAGCGTCAAAGAGGCCATTCCCCACGGCAAGGTCAAAAAAGGGGATGTTTACAAGGCCGTCGTTGTGCGCACCACCAAGGAAGTCGGTCGGAACGACGGGAGTTACCTGCGGTTCGACCAAAATTCGGCCGTGCTGATCAACCCCCAGGGGGAACCGATCGGAACGCGCATCTTCGGACCGGTCGCGCGTGAACTTCGAGCCAAGAAGTTCATGAAGATCATTTCGCTCGCACCCGAAGTGCTGTAGCCGGAAAAGGGAAAGGGATACCGATGTCCGAAATGACGACGATGCAGATTCGCAAGAACGATATCGTGAAGATCATGGCCGGCAAGGAAAAGGGCAAGGTCGGCCGGGTCCTCAAGATCGATCGCGAGAAGATGAAGATTTTCATCGAGAAGATCAACATGGTCAAGCGGCACACCAAGGCCGGGAAGAACAATCCTCAGGGCGGAATCATCGAAAAGGAAGCCCCGATGGATTATTCAAATGTCCTGATCATGTGCGACAAGTGCAACAAGCCCACCCGGATCAAGATGACCGTCGAAGCGAGCGGCGAGAAGCACCGGGCATGCAAACGGTGTAGCGAACCGCTCGAGACGAAGACAAAATAATTTATCCGCGCGGTTGCGGATAGGGGTGACAGGAAATGCCGAGACTGCAAGAATTTTACAAATCCGATGTAGTGCCCAAGCTTAAGGACAAATTCGAATACAAGAACCCGATGCAGGTTCCCAAAATCGAAAAAGTCATCGTAAACATGGGATTGGGTGAGGCGCTCGAAAACGTCAAGATCATTGACTCCGCCGCCCAGCAAATCGGAATCATCACCGGCCAGAAGCCGATTGTTACCAAAGCACGGAAGGCCATTTCCAATTTCAAGCTTCGCGAGGGCGTTCCCATCGGCGTCAAGGTCACGCTACGCCGGGACCGGATGTACCATTTCCTCGACAAGCTGATCGGGATTGCCTTGCCGCGTGTCCGCGACTTCAAGGGCATTTCGCCCAAGGGGTTCGATGGCCGGGGCAACTATACCCTCGGCGTCAAGGAACAGATCATATTTCCCGAGATCGATTATGACAAGATCGACAAGGTCAAGGGAATGAATATCACGATCGTGACCACCGCCCGTACCGACGAAGAGGGGCTCGAATTGCTCCGACTCCTCGGAATGCCTTTCCGGGCTTAGAAGCAAGAAGGAGGAGGACAGGAGTTGGCTAAGAAATCTTTGATCGCCAAGGCGAATCGGACGCCCAAGTTTTCGGTCCGGAAATATAACCGCTGCGCGCGCTGCGGGAGGCCCAGGGCCTTCTACCGGAAGTTTCAGTTGTGCCGTATCTGCCTTAGGCAACTGGCGCTGAACGGGGAACTTCCCGGCGTCATCAAGGCCAGCTGGTAGGAGGATCAGATGCCCATTAACGACCATATATCGAATCTTATTGCGCGTGTTCGGAACGCCCAGGTGGCGCGCTTCGACCAACTCGAGCTTCCTTCGACGAAGGTTCTCGAAAACATCACCCAGATTCTCAAAGAAGAAGGGTTTATCAAGAATTTCCGGGTCGCTTCAGACGGCAAACAGCCCGTGCTTCGCATTTTCCTGAAGATCGTTCCCGACAATGGCTACGCCATCAAGGGTTTCAAGCGGGTCAGCAAGCTCAGCCGCCGGGTCTACGTTGGCAAGGATGACATCCCGACCGTCAAGAGCGGTTTCGGCATCTCCATCGTCTCGACCTCCCGGGGAGTCATGACGGGCGACAAGGCGCGGAAACTCGCCATCGGCGGGGAGTTGCTCTGCGAAGTCTGGTAAGCCCGCCGCAAGGTTCATAACTGGAGGAAGAGAATGTCTAGAATCGGTAAGATGCCGATCCCGATCCCTGCCGGGGTCACCGTGTCGGTCGCAGAAGGTACAGTGACTGTCAAGGGGAAGAACGGCACGCTCGAATGCGCCGTCCCCGGACAGATAGAGATTGCGATTTCCGAAGGGAACGCAATCGTTTCCATTACTTCTCCCGATGCCGGCAACCTGTACGGCATGTTCAGGACGATCCTGGCCAACATGGTCAAGGGCGTGACCGAAGGGTTCACAAAAGTTCTGGAAATCGTCGGAGTCGGCTATAAAGCCGAGTCCAAGCCCGAGGCGCTTCACTTGGCGCTAGGCTATTCTCACCCGGTTATCTTTCCATTGCCCGCCGGAATCAAGGCCGAAGTCGAGGCCAACACGGTCATCAAGGTGATGGGCGTCAACAAGGAACTGGTCGGGGAGACCGCGGCCCGGATTCGTCGACTCCGCGCACCTGACGTATACAAGAACAAGGGCATCCGTTACCGGGGCGAGCGCCTCATCAAGAAAGTCGGCAAGGCGGGCGGGAAATAGCAACCGGGTACACCCGTAATTCCAAACGACGGAGTTTTACGAGCCATGAGCCACGAAAATAAGCGCGAAGCAGCAAGACTCAAGAGAAAAGTCCGGATCCGGAAAAACATCTTCGGTACCGAGGAGCGTCCCCGGCTCTCGGTGTTCCGCAGCGCCAAGCACATCTATGCCCAGTTGGTCATCGATGCTACTGGTTCAACAATCGTTGCGGCCTCTACGCTGAGCCCCGAGATCAAGGATTCGATCGGTGATGTCGAAAAAAGCGACGCTGCCAAGAAGGTCGGCGAACTGATCGGCCGGAAGGCACTCGAGAAGAACATCAAGAAGGTCGTTTTCGATCGGAACGGCTTCCTGTATCACGGGCGCATCAAGGCACTTGCCGAAGGCGCTCGCGAATCAGGGCTTGAATTTTAACGATCTCAATCCGCATACGGAATCATGACAGGGAGGACGGTTTGAAGATAGTCAATCCTGAAGGTCTGGATCTCAAGGACCGGGTAGTTCACATCAGTCGCGTTGCCAAGGTTGTCAAGGGCGGCAGGCGATTCTCGTTCAGCGCAGTGGTCGTCATCGGTGACGCGCTCGGCCACGTGGGAACAGGTCTCGGAAAGGCGAACGAAGTACCGGACGCCATCCGGAAGGCCGTGCAGAATGCCCGACGCGTTCTCATCAAGGTTCCTCTGGTCGAAGGCACGCTTCCCTATGAAGTCATCGGAGAATTCGGGGCGAGCAAAGTGATCATGCGGCCCGCCTCTCCCGGTACCGGCGTCATCGCCGGTGGTGGGGTCCGTGCGGTCATCGAGTCCGCGGGAATCTCCAACATCCTGACCAAGTCGCTGGGGAGCAACAACCCCCATAACCTGGTCAAGGCGACGATCAACGGGCTTTCCCAACTCCAGACACCTGAGCAGGTTCGGGCAATCCGCGGTCCGCGTGAAGAGGAGGCCTCCGTATGAGCGCTTTTCTTAAGATCACGCTGGTCCGCGGGCTTAGCGGTCGCACCGACCATCAGCGGAAGGTTGTCAAGGGACTGGGCCTGACCAAAATGCACAGGGCTGTTCTGCGTAAAAATACCCCTGAAATCAGGGGGATGGTAGAGAAAGTTAAATTCCTGCTTCAGGTAGAGGAAACGGGAGAGGCAAAATGAAACTTTCCGATCTTCGCCCCGCCGAAGGGGCTAAAACCGCCAAGAGACGTGTCGGGCGCGGCAAAGGGTCCGGTCTCGGGAAAACCTCGGGCAAGGGACACAAGGGTCTGAAGGCTCGGAGCGGCGGCGGTGTCAAGCCGGGTTACGAAGGCGGCCAGATGCCGATGCAGCGGCGGTTGCCCAAGCGCGGATTCACCAATATCTTCCGCAAGGAATTTGCGATCATCCAGGTGAAAGACCTTAATATGTTCGAGGCCGGCACTGTCGTCGACGTCGAGCTGATCTGGGCCTCCGGGCTTGTCAATGACCTCAAGAACGGCATCAAGCTGCTTGCGAACGGGGAACTTACCCGTCCGCTGACCGTGAAGGTTAATAAAGCCAGCAAAGCCGCCTCTGACAAGGTGACTGCCGCCGGTGGGACCCTGGAGGTTGTTACCCCTTGCTGAACGGCTTCCAGAACATCACCCGCGTACCTGAGCTCAAGCGTCGGTTGCTCATAACAGGGCTTCTGCTGATCGTTTATCGCATCGGAATCCATGTTCCCACGCCAGGGATAGACACCAAGGCTTTGGCTTCGGTGTTCGCGAACCAGGCTGGAACTCTTTTCGGCATGATCGATATGTTCTCGGGCGGTGCGCTAAGCCGTTTCTCCATCTTCACCCTCGGAATCATGCCCTATATCAGTTCCTCGATCATCCTCCAATTGCTGACGGTCGTTGTCCCCCAGCTCGAGAAACTGTCCAAAGAAGGTGATCTGGGGCGCAAGAAGATCACTCAGTACACCCGCTACGGAACGGTCGTTCTTTCCGTAATCCAGGGTTTCGGAATCGCCGTCGGTCTTGAAAGCGTCACTGCAGGGTCCGGGTCGGTCGTATTCAACCCAGGTTGGGGATTTCGGATCATGACGGTCCTGACGCTGACTTCCGGAACAGCATTCCTGATGTGGCTGGGTGAGCAGATTACCGAGCGCGGAATCGGCAACGGGATTTCGCTCATCATCTTCGCCGGTATCGTCGCGCGTTTCCCGAGCGGACTTGTTCGCACGATCACGCTGATCCGGACGGGTGAAATGAACCTGTTTTCCGGACTGTTTCTTTTGGCGCTGATGATCCTCGTGGTCGGGGCCATCATTTATTTCGAGCGCGCCCACCGAAGGATTCCCGTTCAATATGCGCGACGGATCGTCGGCCGCAAGGTTTACGGCGGGCAGAGCACCCACCTTCCGCTCAAGGTAAACACCGCTGGGGTCATCCCGCCGATTTTCGCCTCGTCGATCCTGCTGTTTCCGGCGACCATAGCCAATTTTGCCAAAAACCCGGTCACCGAAAAAATATCGCAAATGATGAATCCGGGCAGTCTTGTGTACGAAATCCTGTTCGTCGGGTTCATCATCTTCTTTTGTTACTTCTACACCGCGGTTTCTTTCAACCCGGTTGACGTTGCCGACAACATGAAGAAGTATGGCGGTTTCGTCCCCGGCATCCGTCCAGGGAAAAAGACTGCCGAATACATCGATCGGATTCTGACCCGGATTACCTTGGGCGGGGCCATTTACCTCTGCGTGATCTGCGTCCTGCCGAGTATCCTGATTGCCCGTTTCAACGTCCCTTTCTATTTCGGCGGAACCGGACTCCTGATCGTTGTCGGCGTGGCGATGGACACGATCCAGCAAATCGAATCCCATCTGATTACCCGTCATTACGAGGGTTTCCTGAAAAAGGGACAGATGAAGGGACGAAGGGGGTAGTTTTTCGATGAAGGGGATCATTCTGTTGGGACCTCCCGGTGCGGGAAAAGGCACTCAGGCCAAGCGGATTTCCTCTGAATTCGGAATCCCCCAGATTTCGACGGGCGACATGTTGCGGGAGGCCGTCAGGGACCGCACGCCGATGGGGTTGATGGCCAAAGGGTTCATGGACAGCGGCGACCTGGTTCCCGACAACGTCGTAGTCGGGATCGTCAAGGATCGGCTTTCGGCCGCTGATTGCAACACGGGGTTCATCCTCGACGGGTTTCCGAGGACCATCCCGCAAGCCGAAGCGCTCCAGACGGCGACTTTCGAGCTCGGGAAGCAGATCGATATCGTCATTTCTCTCGATGTCGACCAAAAAGAGCTGATGACGCGACTCTGTGGCAGAAGGACTTGCAATAAATGCGGATCGATGTATCATGTTACGTTTAATCCTTCCCGGGTAGAGGGGAAGTGTGACCAGTGCGGCGGTGCCTTGATACAGCGTGACGACGACCGCGAAGAAACCATCCAGGCCCGTCTGGTCAATTACAAAAAATCGACCGAACCGCTTGTCATGTTTTACGGCAACAGCGGGAAACTCAAGTCTGTCATGGCTTCGGGAAGCATTGACGCCATCACGGCCGAAATTTCCGGTTTGATCCGTTCGGTATGATCCTCATCAAGTCGCCTCGCGAAATCGAGGCGCTCCGTCGTGCCGGCGGGCTGGTAGGAAAGTTCTTTGAAGAAGTAAGGCCGCTGGTCCGAGCCGGGAATACGACTTTCGACCTTGAGGATTGCGCGGTTTCTTATCTCGCGAGGCACTCCG
>JANXPS010000011.1 GCA_025357175.1 Deltaproteobacteria bacterium
GGTAGCCCTTTTCCAGCGCCCCCCGCAGGATTTCTCGGAACGGCTCGCGCCAGATGCCCCCCTCGGCCTCGGCGTGAACCGGCAGCACGTGAACGCCGCCATCCGCCAGCAAATCGAGGATGCGCGGAATGCCGGACGCCCCGCCCACCTCTTCCAGGCAAGGCAGGTCGGACGGCACCTCGACGAGCCCCGTCCCGGCGAGGATGAACGGATCCTTCGCCCGGGTGACGCTCAGGTAGTCCCACTCGTATCCGGCAATTGCGGCAACGGCATCGTCGGACAGAAGCCACGACGGCGCCCCGAACGCCCGCGGCGGGTGTCCCAGGCATTTTTCGTACGACTCGACGCCCCGGTCGAACCAGTCGCGAACCCACGCGGCCTTCTTGCGGGGCAGCGAATCCTGCCACGTCCGGTGGTCCCACGCGTGAAATTCGGCCTCGTGCCCCTCGCTCTCGATGCGGCGGCACAGTTCGGGCAGCGCGGCCCCGATCATCGGCGCGGGCAAAAGCGTCCCGTAAAGCGCGGTTCGCCAGCCGTAAAGCCCCGGCGCGTTGGTCCGAAGCATCTTCATCAGGAAACGGGGCGAACGGAGCATCGCATAGACCGCCTTCCCCGAGTTGTCGGGGCCGAAGGACAGAAAGAACGCCCCGGTGACGCGGAATTCGGCGAGCGTCGCAAGAAGCGAGGGCACGCCCTCCTCCATCCCGCGCCGCGTGTCGACGTCGACCTTCAGTCCCAGGATTCTTTCGTCACTCATCCCGCATACTCCATCCGGCAAATGCGAAACGGCGGGGAATCGCTCCCCGCCGTCCCGTCCTGCTTCGCCTGCGATCCCCTTCTTACTTTTTCTTTTTGGCGGCGGTTTTCTTCGGCGCCTTCTTTTCGGACGCGGCCGCCTCTTCGAGGAATGCATCCATCGTCTTCTTCATCGCGTCCTTGAGGCCCACCTTCGGCGTCCAGCCCAGGAGCTCCTTGGCGCGGACGATCGAGGGGGTGCGCGTCTGGATGTCCTGGTAGCCCTCGCCGTAGAACTGCTTCGAGTTGACCTCGACGATCGGCGGTATCTTCTTGCCCTTCGACAGCGGGTGCTTCGCGTAAAGATCGCGCAGCAGCACCGCCAGCTCCTTGATCGAGCAGTCGTTCTTCGGGTTGCCGATGTTGAAGATCTGCTTCGTGGCGTTGCCGTCGTGGTTGTCGAGGATCTTCATCAGCGCCGAGATGCCGTCGTCGACGTAGGTGAAGCAGCGGCGCTGCGCCCCGCCGTCGACCAGCCGGATCGGCTCGCCCAGGTAGAGCTCGGCGATGAACTGCGTGACCACGCGGGAGCTGCCTTCCTTCGCCGTCTCGAGCGAGTCGAGCCGCGGTCCGAGCCAGTTGAACGGGCGGAACAGCGTGAAGTCGAGCCCCTGCCGGCCGTACGCCCAGATGACGCGGTCGAGCAGCTGCTTGCTGCACGAGTAGATCCAGCGCTCCTTGGCGATGGGGCCGAGCACCAGGTGCGACTCGTGCTCGTCGAACTCGGCGTCGCCGCACATCCCGTAGACTTCGGAGGTGGAGGGGAAGATCACCCGCTTGCCGTAGCGCGCGACCTGCCGGATGATCCGCAGGTTCTCCTCGAAGTCGAGCTCGAACACCGAGAGCGGCCGCTCGACGTAGGTCTTCGGCGTGGCGATCGCGACCAGCGGCAGGACCACGTCGCACTTCTTGATGTGGTATTCGATCCACTCCTTGTTGATCGAGATGTCGCCCTCGATGAAGTCGAAGTTCGGGTGGTTCGCCAGGTTGCCCAGCCGCTCGGCGGACAGGTCCATCCCGTAGATGTGCCAGTCGGTCTCCTTGAGGATGCGCGCGGTCAGGTGGTGACCGATGAAGCCGTTGACGCCCAGTATCAGAATCTTCATGAAAGCCTCCCGTCGATCTTCTGTGCGAGAAGTACGGCCACGGCCGCCCCCGTCGCGATTTTTCCGTTCCATTCGATCTCGTCGAGCCGCAGCAGCCCGACACCCGTGACGACCGCGACCGCTTCGCCGACCCGCACCAGCGTGGCTGGGGGCAATGCCCGGGTTCCGTCGTCAGGCGGCATCGGCATCGCCCGCCAGACGAGCATCGGCGTGCCCTCGACCGTCGCGAAGGCACCCGGGTAGGGGCGCGTCACGGCGCGCACCAGGTTGTAGATTTCGACCGCGGGCGCCGACCAGTCGATCCGGCCGTCCTCGGGCTTGCGCCCGCCGAAGTAGCTCCCGTTTTCGACCTCGTTTTTCCGCCGGGGAATCTCGCCCCGGAGCAATGTCGGCAGCAGGTCGTCGAGCAGCTCGCCCGCCGCCTTTTCCATCTTCCCGAACAGGGTGACCGCCGTGTCCTCGAAAGCGATCGGGACCGCCGCCTGTCCCACGATGTCGCCCGCGTCGGGCTTGATCTCCATGACGTGAAGCGTGACGCCCGTCTCGGCCTCGCCCTTGACCAGCACCCAGTTGACCGGCGCGCGCCCGCGGAATTTCGGCAGAAGCGATCCGTGCAGGTTGAGCGCGGCCAGACGGGGGGCGGAAAGGATTTCCTCCTTGAGCATCGACCGGTAATAGAAGGAGAACAGGTAGTCGGGCTTCGCCTCCCGCACCATCTCCGGCCACGGCGACTCGTTGACCTTGCCCGCCAGGTGGACGGGAATTCCGTTCTCGCGGCAGAAGTCGGGCACCGAGCCGAACCAGCGGTTCTCGCCGGGATCGTCCTCGTGCGAGAAAACCATCGGGATCTCGAAGCCGTGCCGGAGCAGCGCCGAGAGGCCTGTGATCCCCATGTTGTGGTAGCCGAATACGATCGCGCGCATCGATAGGTCACCGCGCCTCGTGGATGTTGCGGATCGTGAAGCGCGGCCGCTTGCGGACCTCGTGGTAGATGCGTCCGATGTACTGGC
Organism: Deltaproteobacteria bacterium; assembly: GCA_025357175.1. Lineage (GTDB taxonomy): Bacteria > Desulfobacterota > Deferrimicrobia > Deferrimicrobiales > Deferrimicrobiaceae > JANXPS01. The sequence continues at coordinate 2,912 of JANXPS010000011.1, forward strand.
CCATGATCCCGAGCGCGAAGAAGAGGCCGCCGATGAAGAAAAACAGGATGGCGAAGAGCGTGAAGACGCCCTGCCCGGCCCACTCGGCGCCGTAGACGAAGCGGGCCACCGCGAGCAGCACGCCCATCGCGAATCCGCCCAGCGCCAGCAGGATGCCGGTGTAGAGCAGCACCCGGAGCGGGAACTCGGAAAACGAGGTCAGCAGGTCGAACTGCAGGTTGAGCAGCTTGAACATGCTGTAGTTGGAAACGCCGCCGTGCCGCTCGGCGTGCGCGACGGGAATCTCGGTCATCCGCTTGGCGAACAGCGTGGCGAGCGCGGGGATGAACGTCGAGTATTCCTGGCTCTCGACCATCCGGTCGACGACTTCCCGCCGGTAGGCCCGCAGCATGCAGCCCCAGTCGCTCATGTGGACGCCGGTGATCTTCCGGGTCATCCCGTTGACCACGCGCGACGGGAACGTGCGGAAGATCGAGTCTTTGCGCATCTGCCGAACCGTGCCGACGACTTCGTAGTTGCCCGCCTCCATCGCGCGGACGAGGCCGGGGATCTCCTCGGGCGGATTCTGCAGGTCGGCGTCGATCGTCACGACGATCTGGCCGGTGACGACCGAGAAACCCGACATGATCGCCGAGTGCTGGCCGTAGTTGCGCGTCAGTTCGACCACGCGCACGCCGGGGCGGGACGTGAAGCCGATCATCAAATCGAGCGATTTGTCGCGGCTGCCGTCGTCGACGAGGATGATTTCGTAGGGCCGCCCCATCGTCTTGAGCGCCGTCTCCATCCGGTCCATCAGGAGCGGCAGGTTGGCTTCCTCGTTGTAGACCGGAACGACGACCGAGACTTTCAAGCGGGTGCCCCCGACGACAGGATTTCGCGGATCGCCGCGCAGACGTAGTCGACATCGCCGTCGGCCATGCCGGGGAAGAGCGGCAGCGACAGGATCCGCTCGCCGGCCCTTTCGGCGCCGGGAAAATCGCCGGGCTTCGAACCGTACCGTTCGCGGACATAGGTCAGAAGGTGGCACGGCGGAAAGTGCAGCCCCACCCCGACGTTGTAGTCGGCCAGCCGCCCGATGAACGCGTCGCGGTCGTGGCCCGTGATCTTGACGATGAAGAGGTGGTGCGAATCCTCGTGGGCATAGGCCGGCACGCCGGGCAGGTCGATGCCGGACACGCCGGAAAGGGCCGCGACATAGCGCGCCGCAAGCGCGCCGCGCCGCGCGTTGAGCTCGCGCACGCGCTTCATCTGGACGACGCCGAGCGCCGCCTGGATGTCGGTGAGGTTGTACTTGTAGCCCGGCTCGCGGATGTCGTAGTGCGGCGTGCCGCCCTTACCGTACCGCTTCCAGGCGTCGCGCTCGATGCCGTGGAACCTGAGCAGCCGCAGTTTGTTCGCCAGCTCCCCGTCCTTGCAGGTGATCATCCCGCCTTCGCCCGTCGTGATGTTCTTGATCGGGTGGAACGAGAAGATGGCGACGTCGCCCAGCGCGCCCGCGGGACGCCCCTTGTAGACGGTGCCCACCGCGTGCGCCGCGTCCTCGATCACGGGCACGCCCGCCTTCGCGGCCGCAAGGATGATCGGGTCCATGTCGGCGGGAGGTCCCGCGAAGTGGACCGGCATGACCGCCTTCGTGCGCGGGCCGATCTTTTCGGCGAGCGCTTCGGGAATCACCTGCATCGTGTGGTAGTCGTTGTCGGCGAAGACCGGCGTGGCGCCCCGCAGCGCGACCTGGTTGACCGTGGAGGCGAACGTCATCGACGGCGTGACGACCTCGTCGCCGGGACCGATGCCGAGCGCGGTGAGAACCATGTGGAGGCCGGCGGTCGCCGAGGTGACGGCAATCGCGTGCTGCGCCCCGGTTTCGGCGCGGAAGATCTCCTCGAGTTCGGCCGCCCTGGGCCCGCTCGTGATCCAGCCCGACGTGAGCGCGGCCACGACCGCCTCGATCTCCTCCGGCCCGATCGCGGGACGCGACAACGGCAGGAAGTCGCTGCGTATTTCCAAATTGAAACCTCTCGGCAGACGGATGAAAGCGATTAGCGATTGACGATGAGAATACCCCTCCGGGAGCGGATGAGCAACCGGTGCCCGGGGAATTTCTCGGTGATCATCGGCATGGCGTCCCGCTTGAAGATGCAGAACACGCGTTTTTCCGAGCGCCAGACATTGTCGAAGGCGGCCTTGTCGATGAACCAGTCGGCCCGGTCTGCCGCGTGGTTCATGCCGTATTCGAGCTCGCCCACTTCCTCGACCAGCACGCTTCGCCGTTTCGTATAGAAGGGGACGGACTGGTTGTAGACCTGGTATTGCGCAAGCACGTCGCCGTCGCGCATCTCGGCGTTCAGGATCGTCGAGAACGCCTTCCCCGATCGGCCCTCGCCGATCAGCAGGCCGGCGGGACGATTCAGCGAGGCGAGAAAGAGCGCGAGGAACGCGAACGACAGCAGGACCACGCGCTCGGGGCCGAGGCGGCGCAGGAAAAGCGGGACCGCGCCGAACGCCAGGAGCAGGGCGACCGGCAGGGCGACGCCGGGGCTCCATCCGGCCAGCATTCCGAGCACGTTCGAGAGCGGTTCCTTCAGCAGCTCGGATTCGGCGAACAGCGGGGCAGCCAGCAACCCCGCTCCCAAAAGCAACGCGAAGGCCATCGGCAGCCGGATCGGGCGCCTGCGGCGTTCGCGATCGACCCAGATCGCCAGCCCCCGGCCGACGAGCACCGCAAGCGGAGGGAACAGGGGCGTCATGTACGTGACCAGCTTCGAGCTGGACACGGAGAAGAACGCCAGGACGAACAGCGCCCACGTCAGCAGGAAGATCCGGTCCTTCCGGGGGAGAAACTGCAGGGCGCGGGCGCGGACCACCGAGACGACCGGCTTTGCGAAAAGCAGCCACGGCAGCAAGCCGGCCGGGACGATCGGCAGGAAGAACCAGAACGGCTGGTAGCGGTGGTGGATCTTTTCCGTCGCGAATCGCTGGAACTGCTCCCGGATGAAGAAGAAGTTGAAGAAGTCGGGGTTGGCCTTCTGGACGAGCAGCACCCAGGGCAGCGCGATGGCGAGGAAGATGCCGATTCCGACCGGGGAGAACAGCTTGAGGATCGCGCGGGGCCGTTTCGCGATAACCGCCCAGACGACCAGGATTCCGGCCGGGAAGACCATCCCGATCAGCCCCTTGGTAAGGAAGGCGAGCGCGGCGCCGGCGAAGCCCAGGTAGAGATACCCGCGGGAGGCGCGCTTTTCGGACAGGTAAAGATAGGCCGGAAAGATGGCCAGCACGAGCATCACGCCCAGCGTCATGTCGGTCGCATTGAGCCGCCCGATGATGTACTGGTAAAGCGAGGTCGAGAGCGCCAGCGCCCCGTAGAGGCCGGTTCGCGGCCCGGCGAGCGCGTTGCCCATCCACCACGTCAGCAGGACGCCCAGCAGCGCCATGGCGGCGCCGAAGAAGCGCGCGCCGAATTCGTCCTGCCCGAAAACGGCCTGGCTGGCGGCGCAACCCCAGTAATAGAGCGGCGGTTTCTCGAGG
>JANXPS010000028.1 GCA_025357175.1 Deltaproteobacteria bacterium
CGCGGGCGCTGTAGACCGCGGCAGTGGATCCGGCGCAACCGGAACCGAGGATCATGATGTCGTGCGGCATGTCGAATATCCCTCCGGATTCGTTTAAGTCGCTGTCGACTTCCATTCTTATCAGGATTAGTATGAACCATACGGTAAAAAAAAATGAGGAGGCGTTTACATGGTGCAGAAGGCATCTCCGAAACTGATGGGCCTGCTCAACGAGGCGATTGCCCGTGAAATCCAGGTCTCCATCCAGTACATGTGGCAGCACGTGCTCTGGTCCGGCGTCAAAGGTTTCGCGGTCAAGGACCAGATCAAGAAATTTGCGATCGACGAGATGAAGCACGCCGAGATGATCGCCGAGCGCCTGAACTACTTCGGCGGCATTCCGACCACCAAGCCGACCCCCGTCTTCGTCGGCTCCACGCTCAAGGAAATGATCGAGGCCGACAAGAAGGACGAAGAGGGTGCGATCGCTCTCTACAAGGAAATCCTCGACCTGGCCCGCCAGGAGGGTGACGACACGACCGGCCATCTCTTCCGCGAGATCCTCAGCCAGGAGGAAGACCACCACGACACCTTCACGACGCTGCTCGAAGACCTTTAAGGCATGGCGGCCCGGCCCGCATTTATCATCATTGAGAAATGCGGGCCGGCCGTAATAATCCGGAACAGCCGGCCTGCTGCTCCGGTTCTCCCCGGTTCCATCCTTTGAATCCCGCATGCGGCACGCTCCCTTTCCGAAAAATCGCATCGGCACTGCTCGGGTGGTTTTCCGGGAGCGCGCGCCAAATGCCCTGGCGGGAGACCACCGACCCTTACCGGATATGGCTTTCCGAAATCATGCTTCAGCAGACGCAGGTCCGTACCGTCGTGCCTTACTATCTCCGGTTCATCGAGGCGTTCCCCGATCTTGAATCGCTTGCGGAGGCGCCGGAAGACGCCCTGATGAAGCAATGGGAGGGGCTCGGATACTATTCCAGGGCGCGCAACCTCCACAAGTGCGCCGGGATCGTGGTCCGGGAACACGGCGGTCGATTCCCGTCCGATGCGGTGCGGCTGGAGACGCTGCCCGGAATCGGGAAATCGACGGCCGGGGCCATCGCCGCGATTGCGTTCGGGAGGGACGCAGCGATCCTGGATGGAAACGTGAAGCGGGTAGTGGCGCGGCTTGGGGCGATTCAGGGTGACGGCTCACGCTCGGGTGTCAAGGAACGGATGTGGGAGCTTTCGCGCCGGATCGTCATGCCCGGCCGCGGCCGGGAAATCGCACTTGCCATGATGGACCTCGGCGCGTTGGTGTGCACACCAAGGCGGCCCGATTGCCCCGGGTGCCCCTTGAACGGGTGGTGCCTGGCTTTATCGGGCGGGGCTCCCGAGTCGTTTCCCGAAAAAACTCCCCGAAGAAAAAGGCCCCATCGCGAAGCGGTCGCCGCGGTGATACAGGATGGCACCGGCAGGTTTCTTGTTCGGAAGCGCCCGGCGGGAGCGCTGCTCGGCGGCCTGTGGGAATTTCCGGGGGAGTTCCTGGACGGGGACGAATCGCAGGAATCGGCCCTGGCCAAATGGGGCGGCAAGGCCGGGGTCACCGGCTTGATTCCTTTTGAACGATTTGCGACGATTCGTCATGGGTTCACGCATTTCGAGTTGCGCCTGCACGGATGGCGATGCGCCGTCGAAGGAATCGTTCCGGAAGGTGCGGGCAACTGGGTGGTTCGGGAAGAACTTTCGCACCACGCCTTTCCCCGAGCGCATCAGATTCTCATAGAGAAGATCAAGGAGGACCGGTCATGAATCTTTCAGAGGAACTGCAGGCGGGGGGTAAGGGAGTCATCGCAACCGCCTCGAAGGAGGGCGTGCCCAACACCGCGATTTACGCGACGCCTCACATCGTCGACGGTTCGACCGTCGCGTGGGGCATGACCCCGGGGCGCACCCACCAAAACCTGACCGAGAATCCGAATGCCGCCTATCTTTACCTGGCGCACGACGGGGAGGTACGTGGCGTCAGGCTGACGCTGCTCCTGAAAGAGATCAAGGAAGTCGATCCGCTATTGAACCGCATTCGTGAAAAGACGCGCGAATCGGTTTCGCACGAGGCGGGCGATTCGATCCGATACGTCGCTTTTTTCACCGTTACGGAAACCAGGCCGCTGATCTAGCGCTTCGAGGGAAACGCAATTGTCCAAACCAGCGAAAGCCGTCAGCGAGTCGACCGTGGTTCTGGTCCAGGTGATGACGCAGATGGATGCCAACCTCGCGGGCAACGTTCACGGCGGCAACATCATGAAGTTGGCCGATACGGCCGCAGGTGTGGCGGCGATGCGGCATTCGGGCGGAAACGTGGTCACGGCTTCGGTCGACCGGTTCGACTTCCATGCGCCGATCTACATCGGCAACATCGTCACGCTCAAATCCTCCCTCAACCATGCGGGCCGTACCTCGATGGAAGTCGGCGTGCGCGTCGAGGCCGAAGACCTCTTCACCGGGAAAAAGACCCATACCAACTCGTGCTATTTCACGATGGTGGCGCTCGACGACAAGGGGTGCCCGACCGGGATTCCTCCGCTTGCGCCCGAGACCGAAGATGATTTTCGGCGCACCGATGCGGCCCGCATCCGGGTTGCACGTCGGAAAAAACAAATTCTCAAGGGGTAGCATCTGTCTGATCCCGCTGCATTGTTCTCCGGATTAAGATTATTGTGTGCCAACATGTGGTAAATATTTCTACACTCCTGTCTCCTGAGTCCTCCGGGGCATACATCCAACTCACTGATATCTAAACGAATTCATCACGTGATGGTGTGGGCAAACCTCTTGCATACTGTATACGAAAGCGCGGGCAATCGACGGGCGACCACGAACGGCCCCGCGGGCCGTATTCAAGAAGGAGACGCACATGGCTAACGGAACGGTCAAATGGTTCAACGACGCAAAAGGGTTCGGCTTCATCACGGAGGAAACGGGCGAGGACGTATTCGTCCACTTCAGCGAGATTCAGGGTGAGGGGTATCGGTCGCTGGCCGAAGGGCAAGCGGTCGAATTCGAGATCACCAGCGGTCCCAAGGGAAAGAAGGCAGCGAACGTCCGCAAACTCTAGCCCTCTGCGGGCTGCGATGCCCGAACAATTTCAACCGGCATTCCGGTCGGCCCGGAATGCCGGTTTTATTTCGGGGGATTGATGTTCAGACGTTCCAACAGGTTCGAAACCTGGCGTATCGTATCGTCTCGGCTTCCGGAATTATCGATGACATGATCCGAGAGTCCCGCCTTTTCCCGTGAATCCATTTGCGCACCGATCCTTTGTCGAGCTTCCGGCACCGTGATTCCGTCTCGGGCAACGATCCGTCGGAGCTGGATTTCCGGGTCGCAGGACACGCATATGACGGATTCGAATCGCGAGGCGCGGCGGTTTTCGTGAAGCAGGGCGGCTTCCACGACCGCTGCCTGGTTCCCGGCCGCCTCGAGCCTGGCGAGCGCGACCTCGATTCCCGCCCGGATCTTCGGAATCGTGATCGACTCGAGTTCGGCGCGTCGCGCCGGATCGGCGAAGACGATTCCGCCGAGCCGTTTCCGGTCGATCCGGCCATCCGCCGCCACGACCGATTCGCCAAATCTCGCGATGATCTCGTCATGGCATTCGGTGCCCGGTTCCACGATCTCTCGGGCGATCAGGTCGGCATCGACGACCGGCACGCCGGCCTCGGCAATCAATCCGGCGACCAGGCTTTTCCCGCACCCGATCCCGCCAGTGAGCCCGAAAATTCGCATGCCGCGGATTATAGCATGCGGGCTCCGACGGGCCTCGCCGCCCCGCGTTGACAAATCGAATGGGCGGGTGTTACGTTCGAAAACATCTGTCGAAGCGTCCGATTGCGTCCGAAAGGAGATTTCCGATGGCGGAAACCACCGTTAAAGGCTTTTTTGAAGCGCTTGAAGGCAAGCTGGCGAAAGATCCCTCCCGCCTGGATGGAATGGATTGCGTGTTCCAGTTTCGAGTCGGAGACAATGCTTATCACGTCGACGTCGCCAACGGAAAACCGGCCGTGATCTCCGGCGATGCCGCATCCCCGAACTGCATCGTCACCGTGTCCGAGGGCGATTTTCTCGATCTTCTTTCGGGAAAACTCAACGGGCAGATGGCGTTCATGATGGGCAAGCTAAAGGTCGCGGGAGACATGGGGCTTGCACTGAAAATGGCGTCCTTCCTGAAATAGTCTCTTCCTCCGTGACAGAGATCGCCAGATCGCGTATCTTTGCCGACGCCGCATCCCGCATTCGCGCGGTCGGTCCGAACGTGGTGGCGCTCACGGGGGCCGGGATTTCGGTCGAGAGCGGCATCCCCGCCTTCCGGGGATCGCAGGGGTTATGGGACCGCTTCGACCCGATGGAATATGCGACAATAGAAGCGTTTTCCGCCAACCCCGAAAAGGTTTGGGGCATGTTTTCCGGGTTGCTCCCGCTTTTGCTTGCGGCCGCTCCAAACCCCGCCCACCTGGGTTTGTCCGGGCTCGAGGGGGCGGGTATGCTTCGGTCGGTGGTCACCCAAAACGTCGACGGACTCCACCAGGCCGCCGGTTCGCGCAACGTGATCGAGTACCACGGAAGTTTTCGTGAATTGGTCTGCCTTTCCTGCTGGAAGCGTTATCCAATGGCCGTATGGTCGCCGGGCGATGCCCCGCCGCGGTGCGAATGCCGCGAGATCCTGAAGCCCGACATCGTGCTGTTCGGAGAACCGATTCCCTGGGGAGCCCAGGCGACGGCGGAGGCGGACGCGAAGTCGTGCGGCGTTCTTCTCGTCGCCGGGACATCCGCGCAGGTTTTTCCGGCTTGCGAGTTGCCTGCGATCGCTCGCCTGCACGGCGCCGTCGTAATCGAGATCAACACCGAGGAAACGCCGTTGACGCGTACCACCACCGACTTGTTTCTGAAAGGAAAGGCCGGCGAGGTCATGACGAAACTCGTCGAGGCGGTCCGGTGATCGTGCGCCGGAAAACCCGTACGATCCGGGTCGGGTCGATCGAGGTCGGCGGCAGGTCGCCGATATCGGTCCAGAGCATGACCAACACCGATACCCGGGATGTCCGGGCGACGCTCGCCCAGATCCGGTCGCTTGCGAAGGAAGGGTGCGAAATCGTCCGGGTCGCGATTCCGGACGCGGCGGCGGCGAAATGTTTCCGGCGCATTCGCGAGAAGTCGCCGGTCCCGGTGATCGCGGACATTCATTTCGATTATCGCCTTGCGATCGCTTGTGCCGAAAACGGCGCCGATGCCCTCCGGATAAATCCCGGGAACATAGGCGGGGAAATTCGGACGCGCGAGGTGCTGCGGGCGGCGCGCGCCAACGGGATCTCCGTCCGGATCGGGATCAACTCGGGCTCCGTCGAAAAAGATCTGCTCGTCCGACACGGAGGGCCGTCGCCGGCCGCATTGGTCGAGAGCGCCGAACGGGCCGTTCGGATCTGCGAGAAGGCCCGTTTCCGCAGGATCAAGTTTTCGCTCAAGGCATCCGATGTGATGACCACGGTCGAGGCCTACCGGTTGTTTTCCCGTCGTTTCGACTACCCCCTGCACATCGGTGTAACCGAGGCGGGAACCCTGTTCTCCGGGACGGTGAAGTCGGCGGTCGGGCTCGGGGTGCTCCTGTCCGAGGGGATCGGAGACACGCTTCGGGTATCCATCACAGGCCCTCCCGAAGAAGAGGTGCGCGTCGGATTCGAGATTCTTAAATCGCTGGGACTTCGCCGCCGTGGCCCCGATTTCATTTCCTGCCCGACGTGCGGGCGGGTCGCGATCGACGTCGTATCGATCGCGACCGAGGTCGAGCGTCGTCTGGCGGAAATCACCGTTCCGCTCAAGGTGGCCGTGATGGGGTGCGCGGTGAACGGACCCGGGGAGGCCCGCGAGGCCGACATCGGAGTTGCCGGGGGCAAGGGAGAAGCTCTGCTGTTCGTAAAGGGTGAGATCGTCGGCAAGGTGAAGGAAAAAGACATCGTGGCCGGGGTCGTTCGCCTTGCGAAACGGCTGG
>JANXPS010000033.1 GCA_025357175.1 Deltaproteobacteria bacterium
CTGGCGGGCCGAGAGTTTCTACGTCGACAAGGACCACGAAAACGCGATCATCGGCTTCCAGGACGTGATCGACAAGTTCCCGGCCTCCGACAAGGCACCCGACGCGATGTTCAAGCAGGGGTTGTCCTTCCTCGCGCTCAACGACAAGAAGAACGCGAAAACGCTGTTCGAGCTGCTCCTCTCGAAACACCCGAAATCGCCCGCCGCCGAAAAGGCGAAACAGAAACTGACCGAGATAAAATAACCCGGGAGGCCGGATGATCAAGAATTTCGTGCTGGACACCAACGTCCTTCTGCACGACCCCACCGCCATTTTCAAATTTCAGGATAATCAGGTCATCATCCCCATCATGGTGATCGAAGAACTCGATCACTTCAAAAAAGATCTCAACATGCTGGGCCGCAACGCCCGAACCGTTTCCAAGATCATCGACCGGCTGCGCGCCCAGGGAAACCTCGCGATGGGCGTCCCGCTCGAAAACGGCGGCACGCTCCGCGTGGCGTTCGGGGGCGAAAGCGACAAGCTGCTTCCCGCCGAGCTTCACGGTTCCAAGGAAGACAACCACATCCTCGCAGTCGCCTTGAGCGTCCGCGGGCTCGAGAAGGATGTCCCCGTGGTCGTCATCTCCAAGGACACCAACCTTCGAATCAAGGCCGATTCCCTGGGGCTCGACGCCGAGGATTTCGAGAACGACCGGGTCGAGATCGAGGAACTCTACCGGGGCTACCAGGAACGCGAGGCGACCAAGGCGTCGATCGACGCCCTCTACGCGACCGGCGAGATCGCCGCCGAGCCGCCCGCCTTCCATCCCAACGAATACGTCGTCTACCGCGACAGCGCAACCCAGGCATCCGCCCTCGGCCGCTTCGACGGGCCCAACAACCGGGTCCGGCTGCTGCCTCCCATGAAGGAGGAAATCTGGGGGATTCGGCCCAAGAACAAGGAACAGCATTTCGCGCTCGACATCCTGCTCGACGACTCGGTCAAGCTGGTCACGCTCGCCGGCAAGGCGGGCACCGGCAAGACGCTGCTCGCGATCGCTGCGGGGCTTCGCAAGATCACCGACGAGGATGTCTACTCCCGACTGCTCGTGTCGCGCCCGGTGCTCCCGATGGGCAAGGACATCGGCTTTCTTCCCGGCGATCTCGAGGAAAAGCTCAAGCCCTGGATGCAGCCCATCTTCGACAACGTCGAATACCTGTTCGGCTCCAACAAGGACAAACGGTCCTCTCGTACCGGGGCGGGCGGCAGCCAGGTCCAGGGCGTCCGCGGCTACCAGGAACTGATCAACATGGGGATCCTCGAGATCGAGGCGCTCACCTACATTCGCGGGCGTTCGATTCCCAATCAGTTCATCATCATCGACGAGGCCCAGAACCTGACGCTGCACGAGGTCAAGACGATCCTCACGCGCGCCGGCGAAAACAGCAAGGTGGTCCTGACCGGCGACCCGTACCAGATCGACAATCCGTTCGTCGATTCGGCCAGCAACGGCCTTTCCTGCGCGGTCGAGCGGTTCAAGGGCGAGCAGATGGCCGGTCACGTGCTGCTGGTCAAGGGCGAGCGTTCCCCGCTCGCGGAGCTCGCGGCCAACATCCTGTGACCGCCTGACCCGGTCCGTGCGCGTCCTCGGCATCGAAAGTTCCTGCGACGAGACGGCCGCGGCCGTCTACGACTCCGGCGGCGGCCTGCTCTCCAACGTCGTCACCTCGCAGACCGCCATCCACGCGCTCTACGGCGGGGTCGTTCCCGAACTCGCGTCGCGCGAGCACATCCGCACCGTCTGGCCGGCGGCCGAACAGGCGCTTGCCGAGGCGGGGTGCGACGCGGCCTCGCTCGACGGGATCGCGGCGACCGCGGGCCCCGGGCTCATCGGCGCCGTGCTGGTGGGCCTGAGTTTCGCGCGGGCGCTCGCCTACGCGCTCAAAAAGCCGATGGTCGGCGTCGACCACCTCGAGGCGCACATTTACGCAGGATTTCTCGAACACGACATCCCCTTCCCATACATTTCCCTGCTGGTTTCGGGCGGTCACACGTCGCTGTTTCTCGTGTCGTCGTGGGACCAGGCGCGCTGCCTGGGTTCGACGCGCGACGACGCGGCGGGCGAGGCGTTCGACAAGGCGGCCAAGATGATGGGGCTGGGCTATCCGGGCGGGGCGATCATCGACCGGATGGCAGCCGATGGCGACCGGGCGCGCTTCCCGTTTCCGCGTGCGCGCATATCCGGCGCCCCGCTCGACTTCTCCTTTTCCGGGTTGAAGACCGCGCTGCGCACATTTCTCGAAACGCCCCCGGGAAAGATCGCGGCGCAGGCCGACGTCGCGGCGTCGTTCCAGGAGGCGATCGTCGACTCGCTGGTGAAGCGGACGCTGGCCGCGGCAAAAGCGCAGGGCGTCCCGCGCGTGGTGCTGGCCGGCGGCGTCTCGGCCAACTCCCGTCTGCGCGACAAGATGACGTCCGAAGGGGAGAAGGCAGGCGTCCGAGTCTTCCTTCCCGCCCGCGTCTTCTGCACCGACAACGCCGCGATGGTCGCGCTTTTGGGCGAGCGCCGCCTCTCGTCGGGCGCCTCGTCGGGCCTGGACCTTCCCGCCTATGCCTCCTCGCGATTCTCAAGATAAGCGGAGCACCGAGCACCCCGGCAAGCTGCTTGCCGCGCTGGGGTTCTCCCCCCTCAAGGGGCTGGGACAGAATTTCCTGCACGACGGCAATGTCTCCCGGAAAATCGTCGCCGAGGCGGTTTCCCTCGGTCCCCCCTACCTCGAAATAGGTCCCGGCCTCGCGGGGCTGACCGACCTGCTCGCCGAAACCGGTTCGCCCGTGACCGCGATCGAGCTCGACCGCGGTTTGGCGGGCTGGCTGCGCGACCGGTTCGCCGGCTCGAACGTCGAGATCGTCGAATCCGATTTCCTCGAGATCCACGAGGACGAGTTCCGGCGGCGCTTCCCGGCCGGAGCCACCGTCGTCGGCAACCTGCCCTATTCCGTTTCCTCCCCGATGCTGATCCGGCTGATCGAACTGCGCGAAACATTTCCGCGTGCCGTGCTCATGCTGCAAAAGGAGATGGTCGATCGGTTGTGCTCCCCGCCCGGATGCAAGGCGTACGGCATACTGTCGGTCTACGTCGCCGTGCTGAGCGAGGCGCGAGAGCTGTTCGTGGTTCGCCGCGGCTGTTTCACGCCGTCGCCCGATGTCGACTCGGCCGTGTTCTCCCTCCGGTTTGCTCCCGGTCTTTCCGCCCGGTTCGTCCGGGCGCTCCAGGCGGTCGTCCGAACCGCGTTCGCCCAGAGGCGCAAGACGCTCCGCAATGCGCCGGGCAATTTCCTCCCGGGCGGAAGCGCCGATTGGCCCGAACTGCTCTCCGCGGCGGCGATCGATCCCGGCGCCCGGGCCGAAACGATTCCGCCCGAAGGTTACCGGCGGCTCGCCGAGGCGCTCCTGGCGCGGCGCCATCCGGAAAATCCGTTGCCATCCGGTCGCACCCCCGAATAGAATGGGCTAGCCCGCATTTCTCACCACGCTCCGTCGCGAGGCGGCGTAGCCGGGCGTGGATACAAGGCGCACGAACCGAGGGCGACGCAGGCGTAGTTGACACTACGTCGAGGAGCACGATGGAGTGGAACGCAGTAGACATGCCCGGATCCGCCGTCGCAGCAGGTGGGTGGTGAGAAATGCGGGCTAGATGACCGAGACGACAACTCATCCGCGCTACATCGCCATCGAAGGTCCCATCGGTGTCGGGAAATCGTCGCTCGCCAAGGCGCTGGCCGCCGAATTCGGCGCGCGCCTCGTTCGCGAAGAGGGCGAAGCCAACCCGTTTCTCGACCGCTTCTACGAAGACCCTCGGAAGTTCGCCTTCCAGACGCAGCTTTTCTTCCTGCTCTCCCGCTACCGGCAGCAGCGCGAGCTGGGGCAGGGCGATCTGTTCGAGCAGGGGGTCGTCTCCGACTACATCCTGGCCAAGGACAAGATCTTCGCCCTCATCAATCTCGACGAGGACGAGGTCACGCTCTACGAGTCGATCTACAAGCTGCTGGCGACGACTGTGCCCCATCCCGACCTGGTGATCTACCTGCAGGCGCGTCCCGAGGTGCTGCTCAACCGCGTGCGCAAGCGCGGCATCGCCTACGAACGAAACATATCGCTTGACTACCTCAAAACGCTCAGCGATGCTTATAACGAGTACTTCTTTCACTATAACGAGACCCCGCTCCTGGTCGTCAACACGAGCGAGATCGACTTTGTCGAAAGACCGCGCGACTTGGACCATCTCGTCAGAGAGGTCAAAAGAATGAAGCGCGGAACGCAACACTACATACCGCTGGGATCCGGATAACCGGACCAAGACGGGATCGTACGATGGGAACGCGGCGCCGATAGGCCATCTTCGGCGTTTGCGGGTCCGTGCCGCTTTCAAAATGCACGGCCTTTCCGGACACGGTTCCGGGAAGGCCGTTTTCTTTTGGAGGGCGCCTTGACCGACAAGATCACCATTCTCGATTTCGCGAGGATGAAATCCGACGGTCGCAAGATCGTCATGGTCACCGCATACGATGCAACGTTCGCCGGCATCTTCGACGAGGCCGGCGTCGACATGCTCCTGGTCGGCGATTCGCTCGGCATGGTCGTCCTCGGGCTCCCCGACACCCTTTCCGTCACGATGGAAGACATGGTCCGGCACACCGGCGCAGCGGCGCGGGGGCGCAAGCGCGCGTTTCTCGTGGCCGACATGCCTTTCATGTCCTATCAGGCGAGTGTTCCCGAGGCGGTTCGCAACGCGGGGCGGCTGCTCCAGGCCGGCGCCGAGGCCGTCAAGCTCGAAGGGGGCCGTTCGATGGAGGCCGCGATCCGCGCGATCGCGTCGTGCGACATCCCCATCATGGGGCACATCGGGCTTACCCCCCAGTCGGTCCACCGGATGGGCGGCTACCGCGTCCAGGGGCGGTCCGAAGGCCAGGCGGCCCGATTGATCGACGACGCGCTGGCGGTGCAGGATGCGGGCGCTTTCGCGGTCGTCCTCGAGGGCATGCCGGCCGGGCTCGCGGCCGAGGTCACCGAACGGTTGTCGATTCCCACCATCGGAATCGGGGCCGGCGCCGGGTGCGACGGGCAGGTGCTGGTGATGCACGACATGCTCGGCCTGTTCGACGCGTTCCGCCCCAAATTCGTCAAGCGGTTCGGGGAACTGAAAAACCCGGTCAGGGACGCCGTGTCGGCCTATTCCGACGCGGTGCGAACCGGCGCATTCCCCGACGAGGAGCATTCTTTCTGATGGAACTGCTGCGCACACCGGTCGAGATGCGTGGTTGGGCCGACGCCCGGAGGCGGGAGGGGCGCCGGATCGGTTTCGCCCCGACGATGGGCTGCCTGCACGCGGGGCACCTCAGTCTCTACGGCATCCTGCGGGATCGCGGCTGCGACGAGGTGACGGCTTCGATCTTCGTCAACCCGACGCAATTCGGGCCGGGCGAGGATTTCGAAAAGTATCCGCGCGACGAGGCGAGCGACCTGTCGCTGCTGCGGGAGGCGGGCGTAGGCGCGGTCTACCTCCCGGGCGTGGCCGACATGTATCCCGAGGGGAGCCAGACCGTCGTCGACGTGACCGGCGTTTCGAAGGGGTTGTGCGGCGACCGCAGGCCGGGCCATTTCCAGGGCGTCGCGACGGTCGTGGCCAAGCTGTTCAACGCGGTCCGGCCGCACGTCGCCGTGTTCGGCGAAAAGGATTTCCAGCAGCTCGCCGTCATCCGTCGGATGGCGCGCGACCTCGATTTCGGCATCGAGATCGTCGGGGCGCCGATCTTCCGAGAGGACGACGGGCTCGCGATGAGTTCCCGGAACCGGTACCTTGACGGGGCCGACCGCATCGCCGCCCTCTGCCTGTCCCGCGGGCTGTTCCGGGCCGCCGGGTTGTTCGGGGCGGGGGAGCGCGACCCGCTGGCGCTGGCCGCCGCCGTCCGGTCCGAAGTCGAAGGGGAGCCGCGGGCGACGTTCGAGTATGCCGAGGCGCGCAATCCCGAAACGCTTTTTCCTGTGACCCCCCCGACGGGACGCGTCACCCTGCTAGTCGCCGCACGGGTGGGTCCGGCGCGGCTGATCGACAACATCACGCTGCAAGAGGGGGGACAGCAATGATCCGCACGATGCTCAAGTGCAAGATTCACCGGGCAACCGTCACCGAGGCGGTGCTGCATTACGAGGGGAGCATCACCATCGACGAGACGCTGATGGAAGCGTCCGGCCTGGTCGAGTACGAGCAGGTCCACATCTACAACATCGACAACGGCAACCGCTTCTCCACATACGCCATCAAGGGCGAGCGCGATTCCGGCGTGATCTGCCTGAACGGCGCGGCCGCGCGGCAGGTCAGCAAGGGCGACCTGATCATCATCGCCAACTACGCGAACTACGACGAGAAGGAGCTGGCCGATTTCCACCCCACGCTCGTCTACGTCGACGAAAAGAACGCGATCACGAACGTGAAGCAGAAGATCGTGTCCGAGAGCCAGCGTCCGCGCGTGGTGGCGTGCTCCTGCCCCGCCAACTGACATGCCGTCGATGAAGGGGGCGTTTCTCCTCGATGTCGAGGAGGAACGCCGTGCCCGGCGCGCCCGGGCCGAGGCGGCCCTGGCGGCGGACAGCGAAGGGCCCGGCGGGGATGCGGAGAATGCCTCCCCGGCCGATCCCGGCAAACCGCTCGAGGATTATCTTGCGCGGTGGCACGGCAACTGGCGCGGCTCGTCGTCGGTAGAATGAGTTCGTCGGAATCGCTGCTGTTCGTCGCGTCCCGGCTCGTTGCGGACGTTGACACCGTCTACACGCCCGGTGCGATCGCCGTGTCCGGCGGGGTCGTTGGGGCGGTCGGCCACCCGGACGAAGTGATCGCCTCCGTTCCGTCCGGCTTCCGCAGGATCGACCTTCCCGGATGCGCGATCCTGCCCGGGATCGTCAACGCTCATGCCCACCTGCAGATTCCTCCGGTCGGTTTTCCCGACGAGGACGAAATCGCCGATGCCGGCGGCTCTCCATTCATCGCCTGGCTCCTTCGCGTCATCGCGTGGCGCCGGGGCGCGAACCCGGCGGATTCGGGGATGCACTTCGACATCGCGATCCACGAGGCGCTGTCGTTCGGGACGACGGCCGTGGGCGAAATCGCGGGGAGCGACCTCACCGTCTACAACGAGTGCCCGATGCGCGCCCGCGTCTTCGTCGAGGGCATCGGGTTCGCCCCCGAAGCGGCCGAGAAATCGGAAGGCGCGGTCGTCGCGGCGCTTGCGCGGTTGCGCGAAACGTCGGCCTGCAATCCGCTGGTGCTGGCCGGCATCTCCCCGCACACGCCATATACTGTAGGCGGGTCGCTGCTGCGGAATCTTGCCGCTTTGTCGGTGCGGGAGGGGTTGCTGCTGTCGCTGCACCTGGCCGAGTCGCCCGAGGAGATCGAATTTCTCAGCAGCGGGGGCGGCCCGGTCGCCACCGCGCTTTTCCCCGCCGTCGGGCAGGACGTTTCCTGGTTTCGCGGCATCGGGATGACGGTGCCCGGATATCTCGCGCGCACCGGCGTTTTGCGGGACGGGACGCTGCTGGTGCATAATGTCCACCTGTCCCGGGCCGGGATCGACGCGTTGCGGGAGGGCGGCGCCCGATTCGCGCTCTGCCCGCGCAGCAATGCGGCGCACGGCAACGGCTCTCCCGACGTGACGCATTTCGTGGACGCGGGCATCCCTTTCGCCCTGGGCACCGACAGTCGCGGCTCCGTTCCCACCCTTTCCCTCTGGGACGAGATGCGGGCGGCGGCCGGGCTCTACCAGGGCGACAAGTCCGAGGCGGAGCTTTCCTCGGCGATATTTCGTGCGGCGACGGCGAACGGCTCGGCCGCGCTCGACCTGCCGGGCGGGACGCTGCTGCCGGGCGGCCCTGCCGACTTCTGCGTGACCGACGATCCGGGCAGGAGCGATTCCGGGATATTCGTGCGATTGATCGAAGGAACGGGCTCCGGCGGAATCCGCGCAACGGTCGTCGGCGGGAGCTGCCGCCACGGCGACCTGCCGCTATAAACAAGAAGGAACCGGAAATTGACCGAACACCCCAAGAAAGCCGTGACCGAAAAGACCGTCGCGCTCAACCGGCGCGCCCGGCACGAGTTCCACATCCTCGACACGGTCGAGTGCGGAATCGTGCTCATGGGATACGAGGTCAAGTCGATCCGGCAGGGCCGCCTCAATCTGGCCGATGCCTACGCGACGGTCCGCGTCGGAGAGCTTTTCATCGAAAACATGCACGTAAGCCCCTACAGCCACGGCGATGCCCGCATCATCGACCCGCTTCGCAGCCGGAAGCTTCTGCTGCACCGCCGCCAGATAGACCAGCTCTTCGCGAAGATGCGGGAGCAGGGGCTCACCCTCGTTCCGCTCAAGGTCTACTTCAAGGGCCCCAACATCAAGGTCGAGATCGCACTCGCCAAGGGCAAGAAGCTCTACGACAAGCGCCAGGACATCGCCGAACGCGACGCCAAGCGCGACATCGCGCGCGTTGCCCGGGGCAAGGGCCCCAACCGCCGCAACGACGATTGAGTCGCAACCCTCCGATTCCACCGGAACTTCGCTCAAACCCCCATCCCGCTTCCGCTACGGAAGCATCTGGCATACGCCTGTCCATTTAGCCCTTTTCTTTCAGTATGTTACGGGCGTCTTAGTCTAAGTTGCCGATATCATTGAGGAATTTGCGGCATTATTTTCTTGGTCGGCACGCTTTCGCGTGGTAGCATGACTCTTGTTTTACTGACCGGGCAGGTGTCTGGTTCCGTGGGGGAACCAAGACAATCGGCTTTCGGGGGGCACGGCCAATCATCCGATGCGACGTCAATCACACATAATCCTTCTGCTGGCAGCGCTGATCGCACTCGTCGCAACCGGTGCGTCCGCCGCGAGCCACAGGGGCCGGAAGGGCGCAACCGCTTCGTCCGCAACCGAGTGGGCCGGCTATCACACCGTCCGCAAGGGCGATACGGTCGCGACCATCGCAAAGGCCAACGATCTATCGATCGACGAGCTCAAGCAGCTGAACCCCGGCAAGAAGCTCGACCGGCTCAAGCCCGGGATGCGGGTTCGGATCAAGGCCATCCTCGAAAAGGCGACCGCATCCGCGGCGCCGGTCGTGGCACCCGAACCGGCTGCGACGGCCCAGGCCGATCCCGAGCCGCGCAAAGTTTCGAAGGCGCCCGAACCCGTGCCGGCCGCTCCCGCGGTCGAATCCGTCGAGGCGCCCGCCGGGAATGCGGCCTACCACACCGTCCGCAAGGGCGACACGTTCGCCACCGTCGCGAAGGCAAACGGCCTGTCCGTCGAAGAGCTGAAGCGGCTCAATGCCGGCAAGGATTCGCGCCGTCTCAAGATCGGGACGCGGTTATGCGTCAAGTCCGGGGCCGATGCGCCGCCGGCGGCGAAGACGGTCGCGAAGCCGGTCGAAAAAGCGGTCGAGATCGCAGCCGAAAAAAAGGCCGAAAAAAAGGCAACCGAGGTAGCGGTCGAGAAACCGTCCGAGAAGGCGTCCGAGAAAACGGAGTCCGAGCCGGTTTCCGCAAAAGCGGTCTATCACAAGGTGCACAAGGGCGAGACGTACGCATCGATCGCCTCGAAATACGGCGTTTCGGTCAAGACGCTCAAAAAACTCAACCACATCCGGAAGAACCGGAAACTCAAGCCCGGCAGCCAGCTGCTGGTTCGTCGCGGCAGTGCGGGCGGCCCTATTTCTGCCGATCGCCGCCGGGAACTCGAGAAAATCCTGCAGAACGAGGCGTCGCTGACCGCCGAAGGCGCCGCCCTGGCCGCCGCCCAGGTGACCGAGATGGCGCCCGAGCTGCTGGCCGCCGCCGGCGACAACGCGATAGGCGGGCCGATCGTCGAGGAATCCGTTTCCTCCGGGATCGCGGGCCGCGTCATCCGCATCGCCAAACTCATGCTGGACCTTCCCTACCGGTTCGGCGGGACTTCGCTGACCGGAATCGACTGCTCCGGATACGTCCAGAAGGTGTTCGGCTTCCTGAACATGCCGCTTCCGCGCAGCGCCCGCGAGCAGTTCGCCAAGGGCGAGAAAATCGACAAGGGTGCGCTTGCGACCGGCGACCTCGTCTTCTTCAAGACGTACGCCCGCTTCCCGTCCCACGTCGGCATCTATCTCGGCGACAACAAGTTCATCCACGCATCGTCCGGCGACCACAAGGTCAAGATCGACAGTCTCGACGCTCCCTATTTCCTGCGCCGCTACATCGGCGCAAGACGCCTGGTCACCGACCAGAAGGACGACGAGGAATAAATCCCATGACTACCCGGATCCGCCATGCCGTATCAGGCACCCTGCTGATCGGGGCGATGCTGTTGCTCCGAGGCGCAAGCCACCTCCCGCAGCCGGTGTTCCCCGTTCCCTTTGCGGCGCTGCCGCCGCCCGAACTGCGCGAGCCGGCCGCCGAGGGCGCCGACACCGTGCTCATGTGGGAACTGGTCAAGCGGTACACGACCAAGTACCAGGTGCAGGACCAGGCGGTCAAGATCTACAAGGTGATTTTCGAGGAAAGCCGCTTTCTGGGCGACGTCCGCTCCGAGAAGGGCGAATACATCGGCATGTGCCAGTTCCGCCCGAGCACTTTCTACCAGAACGTCCGGGACATGAAAGAGAAGATGCTGCTTCCGAAGGACGTGCGTTTCTCCCCCTTCAACCCCGAGCACGCGATCCACGTCATGACCTGGATGTGGAGCCGCGGCTACAAGGATCACTGGGGACCGACCCGTTTCGTCGAACGACAGGCCGAAGACGGGTCCGCGTCCGGACAAAGCGCCTCGCTTCCGTAAAGGACGTTCGGCTTCCTCCATGAAAACCTCCGGATTTTCCTCCGTTTTCCTCACGTTGCTCCTTTGCATGGGCCTCGTCGCCGTTTCCGGTGACGCCTCCGCCGCGGTTCACAAGAAGAAGGCGGGGACCGCCTCTCCCAAGGCTGCGCCCGCTCCGAAGAAGGGCCATAAAAAAGGGAAGGCGAAGCGGCCGGCGACGCCCCGGAAAAAATCCGGGTCTTCGAGCCGTGTGCACCGGCCTCATGTTCCACCCACGATTCCTGCCGGGCCCCCGATCGACCCGGGCGCGTTGGCCCCTGTTCCTCTCGAAATGCCTCAAGGCGCGCTGGCCCCGTTCTTCCGCGATCTCTCGGCGCTCGAGGCGGGCGGGGGCGACAACGGGACGACGCGGGTCGTCCGCGTGCTCCATTTCGGCGACTCCCACGTCGCGGCCGACTACTGGAGCGGGGAACTTAGGCGACTGCTGCAGCAGCGTTTCGGCGACGCCGGGGTGGGGTACGTCATGCCGGGCCACCCCTGGAAATATTTCCGCCACGCGCTTGCCAAGACGCTCGACGGGGACGGCTGGCAAACGACCGGGCTGGCCGCACCGCCTCCCGACGGGGTGCTCGGTCTCTCTGGGGTGTCTCTCTCGCCGCGCAAGGACACGCCCGCATCCGTGCTGGCGCCGGGCCGCAATTTCAAGGTGACGCTGGCCGCCGAATCCGACAAGGTCCCCGTTCTCCTGCTCGTGGACAACGCGCCCGCGGACAACCTTTCGGTCAGTTCCCACTGGATCAATTCGGGCGGCAGCGACGTCGCGCTCCTGTCGATCTCGAACCGGGACCCCCTGCCGGATGTCCCCCGCAAGCTGTCCGTCATGGCCTCCCCGGGAAACGGCACCCGCCTGCTCGGGGCCGAATTCACGAACGGACGCAGCGGGCTCATCCTCGATACGCTTGGGCTGAACGGCGGGCGGATGACCGCGCTCGAGAAATGGTCGCCCCGCATGCGCCGTCAGTTGCTGCTCGACGCGAAACCGTCGCTCGTGATCGTGTCCTACGGTACCAACGAAATCGCAGCGAAGAAGTTCACCTTCGAGGGATTCAAGGCCGATTGCGTCCGCGTGCTCCGGGCGCTCAAGGAGGACGCCGGGGGCGCCGCCATCCTCGTGACGGGTCCGGCCGACCGGGCCGGGAAGAAGAAAAGCGGCTGGTCCCTGATGACGCAGGACGAAAGGCCGGTCGTCCGCGCGCTTCGCGAGGCGGCGGCCGAGACGGGCTGCGCGTTCTGGGATCTGCAGGCCGCGATGGGCGGGGAGGGGGCGGTTTTCTCCTGGATGCAGGCCGGGCTCGGGCAGACGGACGGCGTCCACTTCACCCAGGCGGGTTACGAGCGGCAGGGCCGAATGCTTTATGACCGGTTGATGGCGGCGTATGAATTGAAATGAGTCTTTCCAGCCCGGTCTACCTGGCGTTCCTGCTCGTCGCTGTCGCAGGTTATCGCCTGTCCGGGGGGCTGCGCCGGTTCCACATCCCCGCGATCCTCATCTTCTCCTTCGTATTCTATTCCGCGTGGAACCCGCTCTATTGCCTTCCGCTGGCCGTCACCGCCATCCTCGATTTCAATACCGCTCGCTACGTTTCCCGCCGCCGCGGCCGCCGGGCGGCCCGCATCGCGCTGGCTTTGGATATCTCGGCCAACCTGTGCATTCTCGGCTTTTTCAAATACTTCAACTTCATGGCCGAAAACGCGGCCGGGATCGCCTCGACGCTCGGCTTCGACCTTCCATCCGTCCCGTTCCGGGTGATTTTCGGCGTGGGAATCTCCTTCTACACGTTCCAGTCGATGAGTTACGTCATCGACGTCTACCGCGGCGACGTCGAGCCCGCACGCGGCTTCCCCGACTATCTCGCGTTCGTCTCCTTCTTCCCGACGCTGCTGGCCGGGCCGATCACGCGCGCCTCCGTGCTGCTTCCGCAGCTCGAGCGTCCGGCGGAGCCGATCACGGCGGGGGCGGGCGGGCGTGCGCTTTTTCTCATCGCGCTCGGCTTCGTCAAGAAGCTGGTCGTCGCCGATTACCTGGCCGTCAACCTGGTCAACCGCGTCTTCGACCTGCCGGGCATGTTTTCCTCGGCCGAGATCCTGGCCGGCGTTTACGGCTACGCGGTCCAGATCTACTGCGACTTTTCCGGATACAGCGACATCGCCATCGGGTCGGCCATCCTGCTCGGCATCACCCTCAAGGACAATTTCAACGCGCCCTACCGCGCGAAGGATCTTCCCGAATTCTGGCGCCGCTGGCACATCTCGCTTTCGACCTGGCTGCGCGACTACCTGTTCTTCTCGCTGCCCGGGAACCGGTCGCGGAAATGGGCGCCCTATTTCAACACGCTGGTCACCTTCGCGCTGGGGGGCTTGTGGCACGGCGCATCGTGGACCTTCCTGGCGTGGGGCGTGCTGCATGGCGGCGGTCTCGCGGTCGCCCGGTTCGTCGAGTCGCGGCGGCCCCGCACGCGGGGCATCCCGGTCGTCCCCGCCTGGCGCAGGGCGCTCGGGGTGTTCGTGACGTTCCACTTCGTCTGCCTGACGTGGATCTTCTTCCGGTGCGATTCGCTCGAAGGCGCGTTCGCCATCCTGCAGGGGCTCGGCCGGGCAAGTTTCGGCCTCGGCAACGTCACGTGGCGGATCGCCGCGTTGACGATTGCTGGGGTTTTTCTCCAGTGGCTGCCGGAGAAAGTTTATCCGGCCCTTCAGCAGCGGTTTGCAGCGCTGCCCTCTCCGGTCCAGTGCGGGCTGCTGGCGGCGACGGCCGTGGCGGTCGTCCGCGTCTCCGGCTCCTCGATTTCCCAGTTCATCTACTTCAATTTCTAGACGGATGCCGATGCCGAAAATTCCGAAAACATGGGTTACGGTCGGCCTGCTGCTCGCCTGCGCGGCGGTTCCATACGCCGTCTCCGGCCTTTCGGTTTACCGGCTCTTCGAACCGTCCCGTCTTCTCGCCGTGCTCTCCGCGCCGTGGCGCGGGAACCCGTTCGACAAGGTGTTCCGCGCAAGGGGAGACGATCGGGTGACAAAACCGCCTGCTGCCGACAACGCGGCGCGGGCGGTGCCCTTGCCCGCTCCTTCGCCTCCTCCGGACATCGCCCGAACCGCTGCCGGATGGCCTTCGGGCGAGGACGAAGACGTCTACGCGGCGAACGCCCGCGAGTCGGTCGGCATCGAGGATTACGGGGGCGATCTCCCGCGCTTCTACGAGGCGCTCGGACGGACCGCCAGGAAGGAACCGCGCGCCGTCACGCGAATCAGCCATTTCGGCGACAGCCCGGTGACGGGCGACCTGATCTCGGGAGACGCGAGAGCCCGCCTGCAGGCGCGCTTCGGCGATTCCGGGCACGGGTGGATTTTCGTCGACCGTCCGTGGGAGTGGTACAACCACCGAGGTGTGCGCCTTGGCGGGGGCGGCTGGACGATCCAGGCGCCCGGCGCCTTTTCCGGCCCCTGCGGGCTGGGGGGCGCCACGTTCACGGCCGCGGGCGGCGGAGCCCGGAGCCGGATATCCACCAGCCGGGCTGGGACGGGCGCTTCGGTCGGCCGGTTCGACATCCACTTCCAGTCGAGGCCGAAGGGCGGGACGCTCCAGGTATCGGTCGACGGTTCCCCTGTGGCCGAAATCTCCACCGCGTCGGAGGACGAGGGGGGGCTCGTCGTCCATTCGGTTCCGGTGGCCGACGGGGGGCACGAACTGCTGTTTCGGCCCAAGGGCGACGGCCCGGTCCGGCTCTTCGGCGTCGTCCTCGAACGGGAGATGCCGGGCGTCGTCTACGACACCCTTGGCGCGAACGGGGCGACGATCCGCCACCTGGCCTTGTTCGACCGGGAGAGCTGGATCGATTCCCTGCGGCGGAGAGGGCCCGATCTCGTCATCCTCAATTACGGGACGAACGAGAGCCGTTACGCCGGACTTTCTTTCGCCGCCTATGCGAAGGATTATCGCGAAGTGATCCGCCGCGTGCGGGAGGCGCTGCCCGGTAGCGCGATCCTGATCATGGCACCGATGGACCGCGGAGTCCGCGGGGCGGGAGGCGACATCGGGACGGACGAATCGATCCCGCGGCTGGTCGCCGCGCAGCGGGACATCGCCCGCCGCGAGCGGGTGGCCTTTTTCGACACGTACGCCGCGATGGGCGGGGCCGGGACGATGGCCGAATGGTACGGCCGCTCTCCGCGTCTTGTCTCGGGAGACTTCACGCACCCCACGCACCAGGGGGCGGCAGCCGTGGGCGACCTCCTTGTCGACGCCCTGTTGAAAGGGTACCCTACCCAACGGAATGCAGATCCGAGGAAGCCGGAAGGAACAAGGCAATGAGCAGCACGGCCGACAAGGTTCGCAGCGCGCTGGAAGCGGTGGCCAGGGCGCCGGTCCCGGCGGAGGACGACGCGTCGCTGTTCGATGCGGGCGTCATCGACTCCTTCGGACTGATGGAATTCATCGGAGAGCTCGAGAAGCGGTTCGGCGTCCGGGTTCCCGACGAAGAACTGACCCCCCGCAAGTTCGAGACGATCGCCAAGGTGGCCGCGTGGTTCGACGCCCGTAAACGCGGATGACGACGATCGCGGGCTTCGGGCATTGCCTGCCGGAGGACGTCATCGACAACGCCGCGCTCTCGGCCGAGTTCGGCGTCGAAGAGGCGTGGATCCTTTCGGCCACGGGAATCGGCACCCGCCGATGCGTGGCGCCCGGCGAAACGGTCGGCGACCTGGCGGCCCGGGCCGCGCTGGCCGCGCTCGCCGATGCGGAGATGTCCGCCACCGACCTGGGCGCGATCGTGGTCGGCACCGGCACGCCCGACAGGCAGTTCCCCGGCGTCTCGGCCGAAGTGCAAAAGCGGCTTGCGGTGCCCGGCATCCCGGCGTTCGACATCCACCTTGCGAGCA
The DNA here is from genome assembly GCA_025357175.1 of Deltaproteobacteria bacterium. Lineage (GTDB taxonomy): Bacteria > Desulfobacterota > Deferrimicrobia > Deferrimicrobiales > Deferrimicrobiaceae > JANXPS01. The sequence goes on from JANXPS010000033.1 coordinate 15,757, forward strand.
TCGGCGGGCTGTTCGCGCTGGCGACCGCCGCCGCGTTGTGTGGACAGTACGGCCCGGTGCTCGTGATCGGAGCCGAGGTGATGACCCCGGTCATGGCGCGGGAACCGCGCGTGAAAGAGACGGCCATCCTGTTCGGGGACGGGGCGGGCGCCTGCATCGTCTCCCCCGGGGATGGGGCTGTCACGATCGATGACATCCGGATCGCGAGCGACGCGACGTTCTCCGACGCCCTCCGCATGGACTTCGGCGGGCCGCTCGTCATGGACGGCCGCACCGTCATCCTGCAGGCCAACCGGAAACTGCAATCGGCCATATCCGAGCTGCTCGCCCGCAACGGCCTCTCTCCGTCCGACATCGATCTTTTCCTGTTCCACCAGGCGAACCTCAACCTGCTCAAGCAGGTGGGCGGAGCGCTCGGGATATCCCCCGAAAAAGTGTTCGTCAATCTCGACCGGTACGGCAACACCTCGTCGGCGTCGCTTTTGATCGCGATGTCCGAGGCCCACGCGGCGGGGCTGTTCAGGCCGGGGACGCGGTCGGCGCTGGCCGCATTCGGGGCCGGCATGGGATGGGGCGCCGCGCTGCTTTCGTTCAAATAAGAACGGCCACCCGGAGCGATCCGGATGGCCGTCGTGTTGCGGGGGCGATTTCGAGCTAGAAGCTGTTCATGCCGTCGTCGTCCATCGGGAAGACGTCGTCCGGGCTGCCCTTCGGCGCCGCTTTTTTCGGGGGGGCGGATTTCCCGGCCGCTACACGGCCCGAGGGGGCCGACAGCGCCGCTCTCGGGGCTCTTCCGCGGGTCGCCGCGGGCCGCGCCGCACGGGAGGCGCGGGTTGCCGCAGTGGGACGATGGGCGCCCTCGCCGCCGCCGCGGACCAGTTCGCGGATCTGGGAAACGACGTCCTGCATCGAAATAGCCTGCGCGGACAGCTCCTCGGTCGCCGACGCGATCTCTTCGGCGTTGCCCGCCGTCTGCTGGGTGACTTTGTCCATCTGGGAGATGGCGCCTGCGACCTCGGTGATGCCGCGCGACTGTTCGGAAGAGGCGGCCGATATTTCGCCGACCAGTTCGTTGACCTTCTTGACCGACGAAGCCACTTCCTGGAAATCGCTGTTCGTCTTCTCGACAAGCTGGGTGCCGGACTTGATCTTCTGGACGGTGGCCTCGATCAGGTCGGAGGTGTTCTTGGCCGCGCCCGCCGCCCGCTGCGCCAAGTTGCGCACCTCGTCGGCCACGACCGCGAAGCCGGCTCCGGCCTCGCCCGCCCGCGCAGCTTCGACCGCCGCGTTGAGCGCGAGCAGGTTGGTCTGGAATGCGATTTCGTCGATCGTCTTGATGATCTTGCCGACCTCTTCGCCCATCGAGGAAATCTCGGCCATCGAACCGACCATCGAGCCCATCGAGACGTTGGCCTTGTCGACGTTGTGGCCGGCGAGTTCGCCGAGCTGCCTGGCCTGGCCGGCGTTGTCGGCGTTCTGGTGGGTCATCGCCGACATCTCTTCCATCGCCGACGACGTCTCCTCGAGTGACGCCGCGGACTCGGAGGACCCTTCCGCAAGCGTTTGTGCCGAGGAGGAAAGCTGCATGGAGGCGGACGACACCTGGCTTGCCCCTTCGCTGAGCGATTCGACCGCCTGATTGAGCGACCGGGAGATCGAACGGGCCAGGTAGATCCCGAGGGCGAGCGCGAGGCCCATGCAGGCGAGCACCATCGCGATCATGAAGTTGGTGGCGCCGTTCGCGAGGACGGTGTTTTCATCGGAGGTCTGCTTGGCCAGCTTTTCCTTGATCGCCATCAGTTTTTCGATGTTTTCCTGGACGACCTTGCGATTTTTTTCGCCTTCGCCTTCGATCAATGCCTCGGCTTCGGTCTTTTTCCCCTCATTGATGAGGGCGGCCATCTTGTCGACCACGGTGTTGAAAGCGGCGAGCGAAGCGGTCAACTCCTTGAATATCGTACGGCCTTCGTCGGTCAGGATCGTCTTCTCGAACTCGGCCAGGTATTCGTTGGTCGCCTTGTGGCGCTCCTTGATCGTTTGCATCAACTTTTCCCGTTTCGCGGCTTCGTCCTCGAGAATCAGTTCGAAAACGTTGGAGCGCATCCGCTGGAAATGGGTCGAAGCTTCCCCGATGGCGCCCAGCGGCGCGGTGATCTTTTCGTACAGTTTCGTATCGGCGTCGTCGATCTTCTTGATGTTTCGGATTCCGACGAACCCGACGATGCCGCAGATGAGCGCCACCGAGACGAACGCCGCGATCAACTTGGCGCTGAGGGACAGGTTCTTGAACATTAATCGACCTCCAGTGATGTTTTCCAAGGCGCAGAGTTCTTTATCGGCAGAATAAGAAAAATCCTTAGTGTGAATAGTAGGACGATGGTTTGATAAGGCGAGGACCGGAACGCATCCGAAAGTCCGTCGATGCGTCTAATGATGCAAGGGAGATATGACGATGAGCCGATTCGACAGCGCTTACATCCCGAAGTCCGCGATGGGCATCTTCGCCCATCCCGACGACGCGGAATTCACCGTGGCCGGCACGATCGCACGCTGGGCGGCGGCGGGTTGCGAGGTGACGCTGGTGCTGCTGACCAGCGGGAACGTGGGAACGCACGACCCGACGCTGACGCGGGAGCGGCTGGCTGAAATCCGTGAGCGCGAAGAGCGCGCTTCCGCCGGCAAGCTTGGCGTTGCGCAGGTGGTGTTCCTGGGGCACGACGACTGCGAAGTGCAGCCTACGATGGAAATCCGGCGCGAACTGGTCCGCGAGATTCGCCGGTACAAGCCCGAGGTGGTGATCTGCAACGACCCGCAGTCGCTCTTCTTCGAGGAGTGGTACGTCAACCATCCCGATCATCGGGCAGCCGGCACGGTGGCGATCGACGCCGTCTTCCCCGGATCGGAGATGGAGCTCCTGTGGCCCGAGCTCGGGGCGCCCCACAAGGTGCACGCGCTCTACGTCAGTTCGACGATGCGGCCGAACCGCTGGATCGACGTGACGCGGACGATCGACGTCAAGATCGCCGCGCTCAACGAGCACCGGAGCCAGCTGGGCGAGCGCGACATTTCCGACATGATCAAGGAGTGGGCGATCGCGGCGGCGTCGACGGGCAGCTGGGACGGCGAACCCGATGCGCGGCCCAAATACGCCGAGGCTTTCAGGGTGATGAAGCTGATGCGGGAAGAGAAGGCGGGCGGAGGCTGATGAAGCGGTTGGCCGACTGTTCGTCGTGGCGATTGCTGCGAAGGGACTGACTCGCGACCTGCTGCTCGAGGGTGGCGTTTCCCTGGTCTCCGGCAAGTTGATCCTGGCTTCCTGGCGGCGGGGCTACTGCTTTGCCGCAGGCAGGATTGTGCCGTCCTCCCGGATGACCGCGCCGCGCGACTTGAGGTCCTCGGCGGTCAGTTGCCGGAGGAGGTCTATGACCTTGCCTTCCGGATCCGGCTCCGGAATTCCCTTCCGCCTGAGCGCCACCGGGACGATCTTGCCGGAGAGGAAGCGTCCCGTATCGAGATCGATGTCCGCGCGGAGCGCGTAGCCGATCCCGCTCGTCCCTTTCAGGTTGAACATCCCGTAGGTGAGGAAATTGCCGAGCGAGTAGACGATCAGCCGGTCGCGGTAGATCTCGATCGCGCGCGGGACGTGGGGGCCGTGACCGAAGACCGCCGCGGCGCCGGCGTCGATCGCCGCGTGCGCGAACCGTTCGACGTCTCCGCGTCGTTCCCCGGCGAACATCTCCATGCCGCCGGTCAGATGCAGCGCATCCTTGCCTTCCGCCCCCCCGTGGAACGAGACGAGCACGAGGTCGTTCTCCGAAAGCTGCTTGCGAATGAGGGCTGACGCGTTGGGAATGTCGAGGATCGAGGCGCTGTGGGGCGTCGGGTGCGAGTAGGAAAAACCGAGGATGGCGATCCGCCTGCCGTGCGCCGTAAAGAGGGCTACGTGATCGCCGCCGACCGGCTGGATTCCGGAATCCGCAAGCGTGGCGAGCGTGTTGTCGATCCCCTCGCGGCCGAAATCGTAGGCGTGGTTGTTGGCGATGTTGACCGCGTTGAAGCCCGCGTCCTTGAGGTAGCGGACGTAGCGGGTCGGCGTGCGGAATGCGAAGCAAAG
>JANXPS010000101.1 GCA_025357175.1 Deltaproteobacteria bacterium
ATCGACGCGGGCGATCCACGACGCGTTTCCCATTTTGCGGACTGCGCAGAAGGTCCACCTCGTCAAGGTCATCACCGAGGCCGATTTGCTGCGGGGTGCCGAAAAGCGGCTGGCGGAAATCGTGGAATACCTCGGGCGCGCGGGTGTCCGCTGCAAGGGCGAGCTGATCCTGTCGATCGACTTTCCGGCGGGCGACCGGATCCTCAACCGGGCGGCCGAGGAGGGGAGCGACCTGCTCGTCATGGGCGCCTACGGACGCGCCGGGAACGGCAAGCCGGTCCTGGGCAACGTCGCGAAACACATCCTGCGGCACATGACGCTGCCGGTGATGATGTCCCACTAGCGCGCAATTCCCGCCAACCCCGTACTTCGGCGGCGGATACGGACATCCCTGCTGCGTCGCGCCCGCTCGCCCTACTCGGGCCGGACCGGTTTCCGCGACTGCTTCTTCTCGCTTTTCTGCTGCTTGCCTTCCAGCCTGCGCGTTTTCGATCCGAGAGTCGGGCGTGTTTTCTTCCGGGGGGGCGCGGGGGGCGCTGCGGCCGCCTCGACCAGCCGCACCAGCCGGTCGCGCGCATCCTGCCGATTGCGATCCTGCGTCCGGAAGCGGGACGCCTCGATGAGCAGCTCCCCTTCGCGCGTCATCCTTTTTCCCGCCAGCCGGATCAAGCGGGCGCGCACCTCTTCCGAAAGACCGCGGCTGTTGACGACGTCGAAGCGCAGCTGCACCGCCGTCGCCACCTTGTTGACGTTCTGCCCGCCCGGCCCCGAGGCACGAACGAAACTCTCGTGCAATTCGGTCTCGTCGAGGTAGATCCTGTCGTTGATGCGGATCACGCGGGTCGCCTCCGGTTCCCTGTACTGATGCGATAATAACTCAGCATGAGGCCGTTGGATGGCGCGCCATCGTCGTGCTGGATGTCCAGCGCCGCTAACCCTCCAGCCACTCGTCCTGCAGGACCTCTCCATGGACGGAGACCACCGCGATGCGCACCGGCACCTTGCGGGCGCTTTCCTTCAACGCGCGCGCAGCGTGGCCGGCGAGGCCGCGGCAGCACGGCACCTGCATGATCAGCACCGTCAGCGTGTTGATGTTCGACTCCTCCATCAGCCCTTTCAGCTTCTCGACGTAGACGTCCTGGTCTGCGTCGAGCTTCGGGCAGGCGATCGCGAGCGACTTGCCCCTGAGCCAGTCGGAGTGGAAGTTCCCCATCGCGAACGCCGTGCAGTCGGCCGCGAGCAGGACGTCGGCGCCCTGGAAATACGGGGCGGCCGGGGAGACCAGGTGGAGCTGCACCGGCCACTGCCGGAGCTGGGACGCCTGCGGGGCGCCGGAGACGCCTTCCGCGTCGTCCTTCTTGTCGAACGTGAACATCGCCGAACCCGGGCAACCGCAACCGCTCATCACGCCACCTCCGCGTCATTCGACGCATATTTGTCTTCGAGCGACCGGACGAACGCCCCGTACCGGTCCGCCTTTTCACTGAATTCCGAATCGAGTTTCCGGAAGGCGGAGAACAGCTCGCCCACCTGCCGGGTCGACAGTTTCCGGTCCATCCACGGGTAGAGGATGTCGTCCTCCTTCCGGATGTGCTGCGAGAGGATTCCGATGTATCCGGTCAGGTTCTCCGTGACTCCGGCCTGATCGCGCCGTTCGAGGGCATCGACCGTCGCCTTGACGCGCGCGCGCCCGTTGGCGTGATCCTCGTACATGACCTTGAGGATGTCGGATTCCCGGTCGAACAGCGAGAAGAGAAGATCCTCTTCCTTTGCGTGATGGAACCGGTCGGCGTAGTTGCGAATGAAGTCCACGATCGCCGCCACGAGGCGCCTGTCGGCCTCCAGGTGGACATCGAGCGAAGCAGTGATCGCGGGGACGAGCGCAATGACCCGGAGGATGAGACGGTGCTCGTCCACCAGCGTCTTCATCGGCGGCGAGAACCCCTTCTTCGGGGACGAAGCGGCGGGGCGAGCCGAAAGCACGACCGCTTCCCCGGGCGCGACGACCGCGCCGATCGCGGTCATCAGATCCAGCTCGACTTCGGGCGCCAGCCCGTGGATGTCGACGATGTCGCCGAGCGCGCACGTGCCGAGACTGCACGGGACGCAGCCGATCCCGTGCATTTCGAGCAGGGAGCCCACTTCGGGAAAGCGGGCGATGATGTCGCGGATCGGGGTACGGAGATATTCGTTCACTTGTTCCCTCCTGGCGGCCCGTTTTGCGGGCTCGCGTTCATGGGAACCAGTGTGACCGATCGCGGGGGGCGCATCCTTGACCCGCGTCAACCCGGATTTATTTATCCGTGGACGGCCCTTCCGAAGTCGCGCATGAACGCCATCTCTTCCGGGGAGAGCGGCCCCCGCCCGCTCCCGGTCGTGGATCGAGACGCCCAGCGCCCGAACTTTCCCCTCCTCGCGAAGTTTTAGCATCTCCTCCTGCACCGGGCCGGTGAATGCCGACATCTTCCCGGGCCAATAGAGTTGAAGGACGTCGAGGCAGTCGATCCCGCCCCCCTTTCATCGTAATATGGATCATGCGGTTGCGGCCCATGCGAAA
>JANXPS010000136.1 GCA_025357175.1 Deltaproteobacteria bacterium
CGACGAACGGGAACTCGATGACGGGTCGGCCCGCGATCTGTTTGTCGAAGGCGGTCTGCTGGTCCCGGTCTACATGGAATCCCAGGGTGGGCTGACAAACGAACGGATCGCCACCAAGCTTTATCCCGGCGCATATTTGGAGGCGGGCGTCCGGTTCGGCCGCTGGCAGCCGATGGCCTATTACGAGGGATTCAGGTACGGGAAGAGTTACAGCTGGTCGGGCGACCCGAAGGCGCAGAGCGACGTATTCGGAATCCGCCTCGGGATGTCCTTTTGATGGCCGCGCACAGGGGAGGAAGCGATTTGGGAAGGTTAACCGTGAGCGTTTCGCTGCTGGTCGCCATGCTGGCGGTTTCACCCTTGATCGCGACGGCCTCCATGATGGGCGACAAGTCCGAGTTGCTGAGCACGCTTGACTGCGATTTCGTCGGGGGCGGCTTTTACAGGGACGCGGTCAAGGTGAAGGATTCCATGGCGCCGAATGGTGCCCCGTCCTTGACGCTGAGCCGCCTCAAGGCCTACGGCGAAATCGGGTTCTCGATCCAGGGCCAGTTTCTTGGCGCCTTCCGCGCGGGAGTCGCGAAGTCGAGCAGGCTTGAGGGCGGAGGCGCCGACGGCACGAGCTACGGAAGCGGAGCCCCTTTCGTGGGAGTCGCTCTCGCGGTTCCCGTTTACGCCTTTACCGGGGACCGGGGCGGAATCAACGTCATGGGCGACGTCGAATACACGACGACCGTCGAACGCGAGGACAATTCGGGGAAAAACATCGCGCCCGACAACTCCTTCTCGACCTCGAAGACGGTTTCGAGCATTCGCAACCTGTGGCAGGCCAGGATCGGAATGATCGGACACGGAAAGCTGTGGCGGTCACCCGATAATAAAATGCTGCTGCTTGGGTATGGCGGCGTCTTCTACAGGGACGATCGGGCGAATCGGCATGTCGATACGACCGTCGACAGCTACACGGCCGGCAGCGTCCTCGCGGCTTCCACCAGGACCAGCCGGAGTTCCAGGCTTGAAGCGTCCTCTCCCTACGGATTCGTCGCGGGGGTCAAGCTCAATGCGGCATCGTTCCTGGACATCGGAAGCCCGGATCGCTGGTCGGTCGCTCTCGAAACCCAGTACCAGGGAGCGTGGGGCGGTGGTCTCTCGGTCTCCAGATCCTTCTAGCGGGAAAGGTTGATCCCGGCCATCCGGATTCCGTTTTTGATGGTATTTTGATGGTTGACACAGGGGACCGCTTCGTCTAGTATCTGTGGTTCCGTTCCACCCAAGCGGGGTGGTAGTTAAGTTGGTTATAACGCCGGCCTGTCACGCCGGAGGCCGCGGGTTCAAGTCCCGTCCACCCCGCCATTGCAATCGCCAAAGCCCTCCCGGCCAACCGCCGGGCGGGCTTTCTGCTTTGATCCCGGAAAATCCGCCTGTTTTGTTTTATCCGCAACAATATCGACTAAAGATTGTCGTCGATCTACCGATAAATAGAACTGCACTTTTATTTCCCCCGGTTGTCCGAAGGAGTCGACGCGCGCATGATGACCAAACCGTCCGTTGCGATTTACTGGGCTTCCTCCTGCGGGGGGTGCGAGATCTCGGCCGCCAACCTGCACGAGCATCTGCTCGATTTCGACGCGAACTTTCAACTGGTGTTTTGCCCCTGTCTCGTCGACGCGAAAGTGGCCGACGTTCGGGCGATGGCCGACGAATCGATCGACGTGACGCTCTTCAACGGCGCGATCCGAACCGACGAGAACGTCGAGATGGCGCACCTGCTCCGCAGGAAGTCGAAGGTGCTCGTCGCCTACGGCGCCTGCGCCTCCTCCGGTTCCATACCGGCGCTGTCCAATCTCCATTCTCGCGATGCGCACTTCAAGGCGATCTACGCCGACAATCCGTCGATCGACAATCCGGACGGCGTCGTTCCGGCGGTCCGCACGCAGATGCCCGAGGGCGAGTTGAAACTGCCCCGCTTCCACGACCGGGTGAAGACGCTTGCCCAGACGGTCGACGTCGACTATTTCGTGCCGGGCTGCCCTCCGGAATCGCATCAGCTGTGGGCCATTCTCGACCTTCTGATCCGGGGGGCCGAGCTTCCTCCGAAAGGCAGCATTCTCGGGGGAGGGCGCAAGAGCGTCTGCGACGAGTGCCTCCGCGAGCGCAAGGACAAGAAGATCGACCGGATCCGCCGCCCCTACGAATTCGTTCCGGACCCGAAGGACTGCCTGCTCGAACAGGGCATGCTCTGCATGGGGATCGCCACGCGTGACGGCTGCGGCGCCCTCTGCCCGCAGGCCAACATGCCTTGCAACGGATGCTACGGTCCTCCCGAGGGGGTGCTCGACCAGGGGGCAAAGATGGTCGGCACGCTCGGATCCATCATCGACATCGAACCGCTGAAAGGCCTTTCCGAAGCGGCGATCCGGGAGCATGTGGACCGGGTCCTCGACGGGATGCCCGACTATGCCGGGACGTTCTACAAGTTCACCCTCGCCGCGTCGCTCCTCGAAGGAGCGCGCCCGCGGAGCGGGTCGGAGGTTCCGGAATGAAGCGCATCACGATCGACCCGATCACCCGGCTCGAGGGGCATGGCCGGATCGAGATATTTCTCGACGACGCCGGCAGCGTCGAGAACGTCTATTTCCAGGTGCCCGAATTGCGCGGTTTCGAGCAGTTCTGCGTCGGGCGGCAGGCCGAGGAGATGCCGGTCATCACGAACCGGATCTGCGGCGTCTGTCCCGAAGCGCATCACATGGCTTCGGCCAAGGCGCTCGACGTCCTCTTCGGAGTCGAACCGCCCCCCGCGGCGAAGAAGGTGCGGGAACTTCTGTACAGCGCCTTCTACGTCACCGACCACACGACGCATTTCTATGCGCTCGGCGGCCCCGACTTCATCGTCGGCCCCGATGCGCCGCCCTCCGAGCGGAACCTGCTCGGCGTCATCCACAAGGTCGGCGTCGATATCGGCAAACAGGTCATCGCCTGCCGAAGGCGCAATCACGAGGTCATAAAGCTGCTGGGGGGTCGACCGATCCACCCCGTCGCCGGCCTGCCCGGCGGATGGAGCAGGCCCGTCGCCGAATCGGAGCGGCGGCTGATCGAGAAAACCGCGCGCGAAAACGTCGAATTCGCGCTGTTCACGCTGAAGGCATTCGACGACATCGTCCTGAAGAACAGCAGCTATCTCGACCTGATCGTCTCCGATGTCTACCTCCACAAGACCTACTCCATGGGGACGGTCGACGCGCAGAACCGGGTCAACTTCTACGACGGGAAGATCCGCGTGGTTGATCAAGGCGGCAACGAGTTCGCGAAATACGACGCCCGCGACTACGCCGACCACATCGCGGAGCGGGTCGAGCCCTGGAGCTACCTCAAGTTTCCCTATCTTAAAAATATCGGTTGGAAAGGGCTGGTGGACGGCGCCGACAGCGGCGTTTACACGGCCACGCCCCTCTCCCGTCTCAACGTTTCCGACGGGATGGCCACGCCGCTCGCACAGGAAGCGTTCGACCGTTTCTACCGGACCATGGGCAGCGAAAAAATCGCCGGCACCGGCCGCTATTTTCCGGTGCATCACAGGTTGGCCACCCACTGGGCGCGGCTGATCGAACTGCTCTACGCGGCGGAGCGGATGCTCGAACTGGCGACCGATCCCGAGATCACGTCGACCGACCTTCGCAACATTCCCTCGGGGCCCGTGGTCGCTCCCATGGGCGGCGTCGGTAGCGTCGAGGCGCCGCGCGGCACGCTGACCCACCACTATTTCGCCGACGAGCGGGGCGTGCTCACGAAGGTCAACCTCGTGGTCGGAACGACCAACAACCACGCCGCCATCTCGATGAGCATCAAGCATGCCGCACAGAAGCTGATCGGGCCGGGTCGCCCGTTGAAGGAATCCGACCTCAACATGGTCGAAATGGCTTTTCGGGTCTACGACCCGTGCATGTCGTGCGCGACCCACACGCTGCCCGGACGCATGCCGTTGGTGGTCCGGGTCAGGGACCGCGCCGGGAACACGCTCCAGGCCGTGGGGAGAAGCTAGATGGCCGCGAGGACGATCCTGGTGGGCGTCGGGAATCCGGTGCTGACCGACGATTCCGTCGGCATGCTCGTAGCCCGCAAGGCCGGGGAGGCGCTGTCCGGCCGCACGGATATCGACGTGAGGGAGCTGTGCCTCGGCGGCATGGAACTGATGGAGGCGCTGGTCGGGTACGACCGGGCGATCATCGTCGATGCGATGACCGGCGGCGGCCCTCCGGGAACCATTTACCATAGCAACCCAGAACGGATGTTCGAATCGCGAAATTCCGGATGCGCACACAACGCCACCTTGGGCGATGCGCTCGAGATCGGGCGGGCCGTCGGATTGAAGCTGCCCGAATCGGTCGAAATCGTCGGAATCGAGCCCGCCGACGTGACGACATTCGGGGAAACGCTTACGCCGCTGGTGGGTCGGGCGGTGCCGCATGTCGTGCGCGAATTGGTGTCGATGCTCTCGACGGTCGCGCCCGGGGAGGGAAGATGAGAGTCGGAGTCTACTTCTGCAATTGCGGGCCGAATATTTCCGAAAAGATCGACTCCGAATCGGTTCACCGCTCCGTGGAAGGCGTGCCGGGTTTCGGCTACTTTCGCACGGTCGATTTCCTCTGCTCGTCGACCGGCACCGAGGAAATGGAAAACGACCTGCGCAACGAAAAGCCCGACCGGGTCGTCGTTGCGGCCTGTTCGGTCCGGGACCACGAGGAAACGTTCCGCGAAGTGATGTCGCACGCGGGTCTCAACCCGTTCCTGATGCAGATGGTCAACATACGGGAGCATATCGCCTGGGTCACCGCCGATCGCGAGCAGGCCACCGCCAAGGCCTCGGCGCAGATCCGGGCGGCCATGAAACGCGTCGTCCTCCACGAACCGCTCGAGCGCAAGGAACTCGACGTCAACACCGGCGTGCTCGTCATCGGCTCCGGCCCCGCCGGGCTGAAGGCCGCGCTGACGCTTGCCGAGGCGGGACGCAAGGTGTATCTCGTCGAGAAAGAGCCGATGATCGGCGGCATGCCGGTTCGCTACGAAGAGATGTTCCCGAACATCGAGTGCGGCCCCTGCATGCTCGAGCCCGTGATGGGAGAAATCCTGCACGGCCCCGACGCGGGCAATATCGAACTGTTCACCCTGTCCGAGGTCGTGGAGGTCGTCAGCTCTTACGGCAACTTTTCTGCGAAGATCCTGCGGCGTCCGCGCGGGATCTCGTCCGATCTGTGCATCGGCTGCGCCATGTGCATCGAGGCGTGTCCGGCTTCCGGGCCCAATCCCTACAACTGCGGGATGAACGACAAGAAGGCGCTCGACTTCCCGTTCCGCGGCGTGCTTCCCAATCTGCCCTACATCGACCGGGCGAGTTGTCTCCGGACGTCGAAGGGCGAGGATTGCACCGCGTGCCGCGACGCCTGCCTCGTCGAGGGGGCGGTCCTGCTCGACGAGGCCGAAGAGGTCGTGACGCGCTCGTTCGGCGCCATCATTCTTGCGACCGGCGGTGCCCTGATGGATTGCGCGCTGTTGCCGAACCTCGGTTACGGCGTGGTGCCCGACGTGCTCGACGCGCTCGAATTCGAGCGGGTCCTGGCCGCCAGCGGGCCAACCGAGGGAGCCATCCAGACGTACTCGGGCACGACACCCCGGAACATCGCGATCATCCACTGCGTCGGCAGTCTAGACTCCAGGCACCTGAACTACTGTTCCGGCGTTTGCTGCGAAGTCGCATTCAAGTTCAATCACCTGATCGCGCACAAGATCGAGGGGGCCTCCGTCACCCATTTCTACAAGACGATCGCGGTGCCCGGAAAAGAGGAGTTCAAACTTTACGACGAGGCGAAAGGGCGGGAGACGACGCGTTTCGTCCGTTACGACGACCTTTCCGAGCTGTCCGTATCCGGTGGGGGGCTGCACAAGGGCATCTCGATTTCCTTTGCCCGCGGCGAAGGGATCGAGGCCGACCCGTTCGACATGGTGGTCCTTTGCCCCGCGGTCGTGCCTTCCGAAGGGACGAAAAAGATGCTGTCGCTGCTGGAACTTTCGGTCGACCGGTTCGGCTTCGCAGCCGAAATGCACGGCCGGATGGATTCGGCCAAGGGCAACGTCCGCGGCGTCTTCCTTGCCGGCGCATGCCAGTCGCCGATGGATGTCCAGAAGGCGGTCAACCAGGCGCTTGCCGCAACCGGTCTCGCGCTCTCCGGCCTCGTGCCGGGCCGCAAGATGATCGTCGAGCCGGTGACGGCCGAGGTCGATCCCGAACGATGTTCCGCCTGTCGCTCCTGCATCCCCGTCTGCCCATACAAGGCGATTTCGTTCGATGCGGAAAGGCGGGTCGCGATCGTCAACCCGGTCCTCTGCCTGGGATGCGGAACGTGCGTCGCCGCCTGTCCCTCGGGGGCGATCAAGGGGAACCACTTCACGAACGAAGAGATTCTGGCCGAGATCGCAGAGGTGCTGATATGATCCCGTACGAGCCGAAGATCGTCGGCTTCCTGTGCAACTGGTGCTCCTACGCGGGCGCCGACAAGGCGGGAACGGCACAGATCCCGTATCCGCCGAACCTGCGGGTCGTGCGGGTGATGTGCACGGGTCGGGTCGATCCGCAGTTCGTTCTATCGGCCTACCGCGAAGGTGCCGACGGGGTGATCATCCTCGCGTGCCACCCGGGCGATTGCCATTACAAGGAGCAGAACTTCCGGGCGATACAGCGCCACCGGATGCTGCTGCGCATGCTTGAACCGTTCGGAGTCGGCGAGGAAAGATGCCGTCTCGATTTCGTCTCGGCGGCCGAGGGCGAGTCTTTCGCGCGCGTGGTCACGGGAATGGTCGAAGAATTGAGGGCGCTGGGCCCGCTTGGCTTCGGCATCGACAACACTGTCGCATCCGGTTCCCGTAGGGAATCCGGCATTTGAAATCCAAATTGCAAGGAGTGACAGGGACATGAGCACAAAGCATCTGCTCGACGCCAAGGGGCTTAAATGCCCGCTGCCCACGTTGATGGTCGACGGAAAAATGCGCAAGAACGAAGTCAAGCCCGGCGATGTGCTAGAGGTCGTTGCCGATTGCCCGACTTTCGAAAACGACATCAAGTCATGGTGCACCCGCAACAAGAAGGTGCTCGTGTTCATCCGCGACGAAGGCGGAATCAAGCGCTGCCAGATCCAATTCTGACCAGTCCGGGGGAGACGCATGCTCGCTAACCGCAAGTTGTCCGTCAGGATCTTTTCGCAAGCCGTCGTTCTCGTCCTCTGTTTCGCGCTCGTACTGACCTGGATCTATCCCACGATCAAGCGGGTGCTGTACGAAGACCGGCGAACCAAGACGCGTCACCTGGTCGAGGTCGCCTACGGCGTAGCCGCCTCGTTTGCGAAACAGGCCAAGGACGGATCCTTGTCGGAAGCCGACGCGAAAAAGCAGGCGCTCGGCGTGATCAAGGCGCTCCGCTACGAGAAGTCCGACTATTTCTGGATCAACGACCTGCAGCCGCGGATGGTGATGCACCCCATCAAGCCCGAGCTCGACGGGAAGGATCTGGCCGACTTCAAGGATCCGAACGGAAAAAAACTTTTCGTGGCGTTCGCCGACAAGGTCAGGTCGGACGGGGCGGGTTTTGTCGACTACCTTTGGCCCAAGCCCGGAGAAAAGGACCCGGTCGAGAAGATTTCCTACGTCAAGGGGCTGCCCGAGTGGGGATGGGTCATCGGCTCGGGGGTGTACATAGACGACATCAAGGCCGAACTGCAGCGGATCCTGCTGCTGCTGTACGGCGTGGTCGCACTGATCGTGGGCGCCGGCGTCGGCGTATCGCTCTGGCTCTCGAGGTCGCTCGCGGGCTCCCTTTCCGGTTCCGTCGTGGAACTCGACAACGGCGTCCTCAACCTGCTCGACACGGCCGAGTCCATTGCTTCGGTTTCGGGCACGCTCGCAGAGGCGTCTTCCTCCCAGGCCGAATCGCTGGAACAAACCGTGGCCGCGATGGAAGAAATGTCGGCGATGACGCGGCAGAACGCCGATAACGCGGGGCTGGCGAAGACGCTTGCGGACGGGATGGGAACCAGCGTCGAGAAGGCCAACGGTTCGATGGTTTCGATGGTTTCCGCGATGGGGCAGATCTCCCAGCGGGCCCAGGAGATCGGCAAGATCATCAAGTCGATCGACGAGATCGCCTTCCAGACCAACCTGCTGGCGCTCAACGCGGCGGTCGAGGCGGCACGGGCGGGCGAGGCGGGCGCGGGATTCGCGGTCGTGGCCGACGAGGTCCGCAACCTGGCGCTGCGGGCGGCCGAATCGGCACGCAACACGACCGATCTGGTCGAGTCCACGATGATGGTCGTCGCCGCCGGCACCATGCTCGTCGAGGAGACCAACAACGATTTCCAGGATGTCGCCGGAGCCGTCAAGAAGGTGACCGAGCTGGTGGGCGAGATTTCCGCCGCGACCTCCGAGCAGTCCCGCGGCATCACCGAGGTCAGCAGGGCCATAAACGACATGGACAAGATCACCCAGCAGACCGCCGCCAAATCGTCCGAGGTGGCCCAGTCGTCCGCCAGCCTGGGGGAATACGCGAACCTCGTCCAGGACATCGTCGACCGCCTGAACCTCCTCGTGGAAGGAGCCCCCCAGGGGCAGCATGCCCCTGCACCGGTTGCGGCGAGACCCGCACTGAAACTGAACAAGGGGTCTGTTTCAAGGAAGGGCTTCTAGGGAAGAACGAAGGGGGGAAGCCGGGCGGGTGCGAATCTACCCGAGCTTCTCCCCGAGTATCCGCTGAACCGCCGCGGGGTCGGCCTTGCCGGCTACGGCGCGCATCGCATGCCCCGTAAACATCCCCAACAGGTTCGTTTTCCCGGCGCGATATTCCGCGACCTTGTCCGACAGGGGAGCCAGGACGGCCTCGACCGCCGCTTCGATCTCGGGATCGGACATCACCCGGTCGAGCCCCAGCCTGGCGGCGATTTCGGCGGGCTTGCCGCCCCCGGCCATCATTCCGGCGAAAATCGTGCGGGCCGCGGGGTTCGTGACCGCCTGACGGTCGGCCATCGCGGCGAGCTCGGCCAGGTCGGCGGGCCCGAACGGAAGGAGCGCCAGCGGCCGGCCCTTTAACTCGCGCATCAGGTCGTTGGCGACCCAGTTGGTGATCGATTTCGCGTCGGCGTGAATCGCCAGCGCCGCTTCGAAAAAGTCGGCGACGGCCGTTTCGCCGGTGAGCACGTCGGCCTGTTCGGCCGTCAACCCGAGGTCGGCGATGAAGCGGTCGTGTCGCGCGGCAAGCGCCGGATCGGCCGAGCGCGCGCGAACCCGGTCGTCCGAGATCGTGCCTTTTGAAACGGGCGACGGCTTCGCGCCATTCTTCGGCTCGGCCGTTTTCGGCACCTCAGCCGATTTTGTCGCCCTGGACGCCGCCCTGTTCCCCTTGTAGCCGTCGCGCAGTTCGATGATGCTATTGAAGACGGGAGCGCCCGGCTTCGAATCGACCTCGTCGGCGACGAAGTAGCCATGACGCACGAATTGAAAGCGTTCGCCCGCCCGGGCGTCGGCCAGCCCGGGTTCGACGAGCGCCCCGTCGATCGGCGTCACCGAATCGGGGTTCAGGTAATCCTTGAACGTCTTGCCGGGCTCGGGCTCCTCGGGGTTGGCGACGGCGCACAGCCGGTCGTACAGCCGGACCGGAGCCGGGACTGCGTGGGCGGCCGACAACCATTGAATCGCGGTGCGCTTCTTTCGTTTTCCGTTACCCGTCTCGTCGTCCTGGTGGGTGTCGAGGGTGCATCGCAATTCGATCACTTCGCCGGACCCGGGATCCTTGACCGTCTCGTCGCACCGCAGGAAGCCGCCGTTGGCCAGGCGGACTTCGCCTCCCGGGAATAGCCGGATCCAGCCATCCGGCGGTTGTTCGCTGAAGTCGGTGGCCTC
>JANXPS010000255.1 GCA_025357175.1 Deltaproteobacteria bacterium
AGCGGGGGTCCCTGGACGGGGGCCTATGCCCCGAGCAGGTTCAGGCCCCATGGATGGGGCCGCGAGGGGTATGGAGACGCAGACGGCCCAGGGATGGGCCGGCAAGTCGTCCCCCGGGAAGGGAGCCCCCGCGTGGCGCTAGCCGGGGAGCTATGGGCCGAGTCAGCGATTAACGGGGCATCGGCCTCCGATGGTATAATCTGCGCACTATGCGGGCGATCCTCTTTCTCATCGTGCTGATCCTCGGGCTGGTGGCGCTGTTCACGTTCCAGAACTCCGCCCCGGTCGAGGTGCGCTTCTTCGGATTCGCCTGGGCGGCCCAGCTGCTCGGGGTGATCGCGGCGGCCTTCGCTGCGGGCGCGGTGGCCGGCTTCCTGGCGGGCATCCCGGCTTCCATGCGCAAGGCGCGCCGCGTGCGCGAACTCGAACGCGAGCTTGAGCGCGCAACCGCGGGCGCCGCGAAATCGCCCTTTGCCGGGCCGCCCGAAGCGTCTCCCGAAAAGCCGCCCGCATCCCAATCCTGAAAACCACCGGAGTTTCCATGACGTTTCCCGATGTGACCGAATCCGAGCGCAAGCTGCTCGCCTGCCTCCTGCTGTTCTACCGCGAGCAGGGGCCTGGCGCGGTGCCCGCGATCCGGGGGCTGGCCGACGAGGCGGATATCACGCCCTGGGATCTCGAGGATGCAGTCAAGGGATTGCGCGCCAAGGGGCTGGTCGAGTACTGGCAGATGCAGCCCGCGATCCGTCTTTCGCCCGAGGGGCTGACGCTGGCGCTGAAGCTGGAAGGCGGCCCGGCGGCTTGACGGCAGCCGCACCGGCGCCGGCGAAGCTCAAGCCCGGGCGTCTTCCCGACATCTCGCGCCGCCTGGCGGTCGCCTTCGGTCGGCCCGAACTGTGCGCCCACGTCACCGAGGGCGTCCACAACCTCGTCCTCACGATCCTTTCCCAGAACACGACCGACCGGAACCGGGATCTCGCCTATGAACGGCTGATGTCGGCTTTCCCGACGTTCGATGCGCTCCCCGACGCTCCGGCCGACCGTGTCGAAGAGACGATCCGGGTGGGCGGGCTCGCGAAGGCGAAGGCCGGCGCCATCCTGTCGGCGCTGCGTCGCATCCGCACCGAGCGGGGGACGTTCACCCTCGACTTCCTGGCCGGACTGCCTCTTGAAGAGGCGCGCAGCTACCTGACCTCCTTTGCCGGGGTCGGCGTCAAGACCGCGAACATCCTGCTGCTCTTCTCGTTCGGGATGCCCGCGTTCCCGGTCGACACGCACATCCTGCGCGTCACGAAGCGTCTTGGGCTCGTTCCCGAAAACGCCGATCTCGCGCACGCAGCGCTTGCGCTCGAACCGAATGTTCCGCCGGGAGAGGGCGCGCCGCTCCACCTGAACCTGCTCCGGATCGGGCGGGAACTCTGCAGGCCACGGGGGCCGTTGTGCCCCGAATGCCCGCTGCGCCCCGTCTGCCCGACCGGCAAACAAAATGGAAGGAAGTCCTCCGCCCAGTGAGTCCCCTGAACGTGCTTCAATTCATCGGTCTTGGCCTGCTGACGCTGCTGTTCGGCATCCCGGGCATTACGATCGGCCTGCTGCTGCCGGGCCGCTCGCGAAAAGGGCGATTCTTCCGGGTGATCGCCAAGGGCTTTTGCGGCAGCGCGTTGTCGTTGTTCCGGATCCGGGTCAAGCGGTCGGGCCTCGAAAACATCGACCCGGCGAAACCGTACGTCTTCATGGCCAACCATATAAGCCACGCCGACGCGCCCGCGCTGGCGGTCGTCCTTCCGCAACCGCTGCACTGGGTTTTCAAGAAAGAGCTTGGGGATATCCCGTTCTTCGGCTGGACGCTGCGGGCGGGCGGACAGATCATGGTCGACCGGTCCGACCGGCAGCAGGCGGCCGGCGCGCTGCAAGGGGCGATCGAATCGCTTTCGGGCAACAACTCGATCATGATCTATCCCGAAGGGACGAGGAGCCGCACCGGGCGGCTGCTTCCGCTTAAAAAGGGCGGCTTCCGGATGGCGGTGCAGAGCGGGCTGCCGATCGTCCCGATACGGGTCTCGGGCACGCGGGAGATCGTCAGGGCCGACTCGCTGCGCGTCGATGGCGGGACGGCGTGCATCGAAGTGCTGCCCCCGATTTCCGTCGCAGGCAAGACGATTTCGGATATCCCGGAACTGATGGAGGCCGTTCGAGCGGCGCTCAGCGGCGGGAAGGAAATCCCGGAATAAAAAAGAAGGCCGCGCCCGCGGCCGTCAGCAGCGCCGCCGCGTAAAACATCGGCCCGTAGCCGAACCGGTCGGCGACGAATCCCAGAATCCCCGATCCCGCGACCGTCCCCATGTCGAACGATCCCGTGTAAAGCGCCATCGCCATCCCTTCCCGCCCATTCCCCGCCCGTTCGATCGCAAGCGCCGAGAGCGAGGGAAAGAGGAACCCGTGCCCGAGTCCCGTGGCGGTCCCCACCAGAATCAGGCCGGGCGATCCGTGCAGCGCGGGGATTCCCATGATCCCGGCCGCGAGCATCAACAGCGCGGCGGGGCTGACCCATTCGCGGGGAAAGCGGTCGACCAGGCCGCGCCCGAACGTGCGGGTCGATACGACGGCGGCCGAGTAGACGAGGACGAACTGCCCCAGCGTCCCGCCGCCCCGGATCATCAGGAAGACGGGGAGGAACGTGAAGATCGTCCCGTAGGCCGCGCCGAAAAGGAACCCGGCCGTGTTCGGAATGAGCGCGTGCGGTGCGAAGAAATGTCGGATTTCGGAGCGGGAGAGCGATGCGCCCGCGTGGCGGCGACGGATCGCGGCGGGCAAAAGCACGGCGGGCAGCACGGCGACCATCGCCCCCAGGAAGATTCCGGGGAAGCCGGCATGCCCAACGATCATTTCCCCGATCTGGCTTCCGAGGGCGGTGGGGATGAAAAAAGAGAGGCCGAAGACGCCGAGCGCCTCACCGCGGCGGGAGGGGGGCGCGGCAGCCGCGACGTATCCGTAGGCGGCGGTCGCGAAAAACGAATAGGCGGCTCCCTGGCATGCCCTCAAAAGGAACAGGCCGGCGCCCGTCCCGTGGGGGAACAGCCATGGTATGGTCGCAAGCCCCGACAGCAGCGCGCCAAGCGACATGAAAAGCGCGTGACGTCCCCGGTTGACGAGCCACCCGTTGAGCGGTTTGACCAGCACCGACGCGAGCGTGCCCGTCGCCATCAGCAGGCCGATCGTCCCGGCCGGCAGGTGGAGCGTGTACAGGTAGGCCGGCATGAAGATGAACATCGTCGCGTGAAGCGAGTAGAAGACGTTGGCGCCGTTGACGACGAGGTAATCGCGGTCGTAAATCGTGGCGGGAGAGGACGCGCGCATCCCGCCGATGTTACCATAACGCCATGGTGCGTCCTGAAAGCTGCATCACCCCCACCGGTGAAAGTCCGGTCCGGATAAGCGCCGGAGCGCCCGGAAGCAGGCACCAGCAGTCGGGAGTAATCCCGGCTGCCGAGCGGTGCGTCAAAAGCCTCGTAATGGAGG
>JANXPS010000263.1 GCA_025357175.1 Deltaproteobacteria bacterium
CTTTTGCGGGAGGCCGTCGAGGCCGGAGCCGCGTACGCCGACATCCTGCACACCCTGGGATTGATCCATCACCAGTGGGGCGATTTCGACCAGGCGATCGGATATTTCGAGAAGGGGCTCGAGGTCAACCCCGAATACACCGAAGCGCTGCTGTCGCTCTCGATCACGCTGAACGAGCTGGGGCGGTACGAAGAGGCCAAGGATGCCTATCGGCGGGCCAACGCCTCGATCGCGCCGCCGTCGCAGGAAACCGTCGCGCAAGGCAACCTGTTCCGCGGCAAGATCGCCAACCTCCATGCCGAACTGGCCGAACTTTACCTCGCGCTGGGGCAGCACCCCGACGCCATCCGCGAATATCGCCAGGCGCTGGCGGTCGCACCCGGCTTTCCCGACCTGCGGATCAGGCTTGCGGCGGCGCTCAGGGAGTCGGGCCGGCTCGAGGACGCCCTGGTCGAAACGTCCCGGGTCGTGGCGGAGCATCCAGACAACATCGCCGCCCTCACGCAGCAGGGAATCGTCAACCTCCTCCTCGGACGAAGGAACGACGCACGCCGGGACTGGGAGGCAGCGCTCTTCCGCGAACCGCTCAACAAGCTGATCCAGCTCTATCTCAACACGCTCGACCGCGAGCAGATCGACGGGATGACCCTTCCCGAACCGCCCGCCTAATCGGCTTTCTTGAGCTTTTCCAGCGGCTGCCGGACAAGCGTGATCGTCACGGTGCGGCCGCGCTTGCGAACGGCGATCTCCACCCGGGTTCCCGCACGGCCGAACATCAGCATTCGCGCCTCCCGCTTGCCCCGCACCTCCTGCCCCTTGATCCGCACGAGGAAATCGCCCGAGACGATCCCGGCGTCCGAGGCGGGCGAACCGGGGACAACCGCGAGAATTTTCAGCCCCTTGCCGGCTTCGAAGTCCTCGGCCACCGTCACCCCGATGCCGCCCACCTGTTCCCGCTCGACATATCCGGCGGATTTCGCGCCGGCGATGCAATCGGGCGCTCCCCGCGGGGGGCATTGCCGCAGATCACCCCCGGCGCTGACCAGCACGCGCGGCGTCGCGGCACACCCGGCGAGGAGCAGCGACAGCGCGGCCATTCCCGCCAACGGACCGATGCCGCGACCCGGATTGCCGGTCGTCTTTTCATGATGTTCGCCCTTGCCCATTCTATGACTATACCCCCCTGCGATTCCCGGCTTCAAGAGACGCTGTTTGACAAGCCGGAACCGCGGGAGGTATTCTGGACCGCACAGTCGCCAGGGGTGCTTTTCGCTGAGAGTCCGCACGATGCCGAATCGCGCGCGGGCAACCCGTCGAACCTGACCGGATAATGCCGGTTAGGGAGCGTGTTTTTTTTCGACGAACCGCATCCTCCTCCACGAGGCGAGCGGTTTTTTTCATTTCAGGATGAACATCAAGGAAGGTAGCCCATGACGCTCATGCACCGCGCACGAAACGGAAAACCGGTTCCCGAGATCCTCGCGGCCGCGCTTCGGGAGAACGTCGATCCCGAGATGCTCCGCCGGAAAGTCGCGGAAGGGCGGGTCGTCATCCCCAGGAACAAGAAACGGCGCCCAATCGAACCGATCGCCGTGGGCGAAGGGCTCAAGATCAAGGTCAACGCCAACGTGGGTTCGTCGCGCGACCGCGCCGATGTCGCGCTCGAACTCGAAAAGATGCGGGTTGCGGTGGCGGCAGGCGCGGACGCGGTGATGGACCTTTCCACCGGCGGGCCGATCGACGAGATCCGTCGGGCGATCCTCGCCGAGTGCCCCGTCATGATCGGAACCGTTCCGGTCTACCAGGCCGCATCCGACGGCATCCTGTCCAAAAAGTCGTGGGTCGAGCTGACCGCGGACGACTTCTTCGCCGGCATCCTGAAACAGGCAGAGGACGGCGTCGACTTCATGACCATCCACTGCGGCGTCACGCGCGCCACGATCGAAAGGTTGACCCGCGAGGGCCGGCGACTCGACATCGTCTCGCGCGGCGGTTCCCTGCTCGCGGAATGGATGGACGTCAACGACCGGGAGAATCCGTTTTTCGAGCAGTACGACCGTCTGCTCGACATCTGCAACGAATACGACATCACGCTCTCCCTGGGCGACGGGCTGCGCCCCGGATGCATTTCCGACGCGACCGACCGGGCCCAGATCCACGAACTGTCGACGCTTGGGGAATTGACCGAACGGGCCTGGGCTCGCGACGTCCAGGTGATGATCGAGGGGCCCGGCCACGTTCCTCTCCATCAGATCGTCGCGAACATGCAGCTCCAGAAGCGGCTTTGCCACGGCGCGCCGTTCTACGTCCTGGGACCGCTGGTCACCGACGTCGCCCCCGGATACGACCACATCACCGCGGCCATCGGCGGCGCGATCGCCGCCTGGCACGGCGCCGATTTCCTCTGCTACGTGACGCCTTCCGAACACCTGCGGCTTCCGCCCCTCGAGGACGTGCGTACCGGCGTCATCGCCTCGCGAATCGCGGGACACGCGGCCGACATCGCCCGCGGGATTCCCGGCGCGATCGACTGGGACAACGCCATGGCCGACGCCCGGCAACGCCTCGACTGGAAAAGCCAGATCGAGCTGGCGATCGACCCGGAACTCGCGAGGGTGATGCGGGGCGGGACGATGCCCACGACCGACGACACGACCTGCACGATGTGCGCGGACCTGTGCGCGATCAAGACTTCGGCGAAGGCGATCCGGAAGATAAAGTAGCCCGCGCAAACGACCAATGCCGCCCGCCGCGCATCTAATGAGCGGGAGGTTGGCGACATGCTCCGGTTCAAGGATCGTCGCGATGCTGGGCGGCAACTGGCGGATGCTCTCGGGGATTATGATCGCCGTGAGGGTGCGATCGTCCTTGGGCTGCCGCGAGGCGGCGTGATCGTCGCGTTCGAGGTGGCGCATGCGCTGAGACTGCCGCTGGACGTGCTCGTCGTCCGCAAGCTTGGAACACCCGGACAGGAGGAACTCGCGATGGGGGCGATCGGTCCCCGTGGCATCCGGGTTCTGAACCCTGATGTCGTCGGTCCCCTCGGCATCGGAGCGAGACAGATCGAGGCGGTCGCCGAAGCCGAATCGATGGAACTCGTGCGGCGGGAGTATGCCTATCGCGGGGCCAGACCGCCGCTCGTCCTGGTCGGCCGGACGGTCATCCTGGTGGACGACGGCCTGGCGACCGGGGCGACGATGCGGGCAGCCGTGGCCGTGGCAAAGGCTGCGATGGCGCTTCGGATCGTCGTCGCCGTGCCCTGCTCCCCGCCCGAAACAGCCGAGGAGATCGCGTCGGAGGTCGACGAACTGGTCGCCCTAGCAAGGCCGGAATTCTTCCACGCGGTGGGGGAGTTTTACGTGAACTTCGACCAGACGACCGACGAGGAAGTCCGGAACGCGCTGGACGCGAACCAGTCCTCCCGTTTTGAGGCTACCGGAACTTCTCGTTGAAGGCTTCCCGCACCTTGTCTGGGAAGGCGGGCGCCATCCAGCGGGCGGCGACGATCACCTTGGGCACAAGTTTGGACGTGTGCAGGAACCGGGCGTCCTTCGGCAGGAAAACGACCATCACGAAGACGAGCAGGATCGAAAGCAACACCCCCTTGAGCAACCCGGCCGCGGCGCCGCTTAGGCGATCCGCGCCGGACAGTTTCGAACCCCGAACACGCCGTTCCAGCATCCCCCCCACGAGCCGCACCGCGACGTAGACGGCCACGAACGTGATCAGATAGGCGACCGTCTCGGCCTTCGGAAAGTCGAGTTGAAGCGTCCGCTGCACGATGCCGTGAAACTTGACGCCGGCCAGGTGCCCGAGTATCAGCCCCGTCCACCCGGCGGCCTGCCGCACCAATCCCTTCAGCAGTCCCGAAAGCATGAACCCGGCGCATAATCCGGCGATGGCGATATCAAGAAGGTTCACATCGGTCTCCTGCGGGTCGTCGCCTTCAAACCTGGACCACGCGCATCTTGTCGCAGTGGCCGCCGACGGAGCCGTAGACGAAAACCAGTCTGTCGCCGGGAGATGCCATTTTTCTGCCGCGCAGGAATTTGACGGCGAGTTCGACCACGCGGTCGGCGCGCATCGTCTCGGTTTCCGGCAGCACGAACGGTTCGACGCCCTTATAGAGCGCCATCCGGCACGCCGACGACTCGAACGCGGTGAACGCGGCGACGGGCGTCGCCGGACGGAACTTGGATACCACCCGGGCCGTCAGCCCCGACCGGGTGAAGGCGACGATCCGGGATGCGCAGGACTTGACCGCCGCCCGGCACGCCGCCTCGGCGACCACGCCGGGGATCCCGAGCGACTCGGTCAGATCGTAGGGGAAAACCACCCGCTGCCCCTCGGCGGAAAACGCAACCTTGCGCATGGTCGCCACCGCCTCGACGGGATACTCCCCGGAGGCGGTTTCGCCCGACAGCATCACGGCATCGGTTCCGTCAAGCACCGCGTTGGCGACGTCGGACACCTCGGCTCGAGTCGGCATCGGGTTGTGCGTCATCGATTCGAGCATCTGCGTCGCAGTGATCGCGACGACGCCGGCCAGCGACGCCTCGCGCAGAATCCGTTTCTGAAGCATCGGCAGATCGGTGATCTCGGTTTCGACCCCCAGGTCGCCGCGCGCGACCAGGATGCCGTCGGCCACCGACAGGATCGACGCCAGGTTGTCGACGGCCTGCGCCTTTTCAAGCTTGGCGATGACGGGGATATCCTTGCCGGCGGCGCGAATCTTCTTTTTCAGCCCCGCCACGTCGGACGCGGTGCGCACGAACGAGAGCGCGACATAGTCGACGTCGAGCGCGATCCCGAACGCAAGATCGAGGGCGTCCTTGCGGGTCAGCGACGGCATCGACACGTGTCTCCCCGGCAGGTTGACCCCTTTCCGGTCTCCGATCTCGCCGCCTGCGAGCACGGTGCAGGCGACCTGCTTCCCCGAGACCGAACGGACGCGAAGCCGCACAAGCCCGTCGTTGATCCGGATCTCGTCCCCCGTCCGGACGTCGCCCGGAAGCCCCTTGTGCGACACCGACGCGATCGAGGCGTTGCCGGCCACGGGATCGGTCGTCAGCGTGAAGGAGGCCCCCGTCTCGAGAATCACCCTTCCGGGCGTGAACGTGCCCAGCCGGATCTTGGGGCCCTGGAGGTCCTGCAGGACGGCGACGAAGCGGTTCTGCCGGTGGGCTTCGTGGCGAACGCGCGTGACGACCTTGGCGTGGTCTTCGTGGGAACCGTGCGAAAAGTTGAGGCGGGCGACCGACATGCCCGCTTCGATCAGCGAGGCGATCATGGCAGAGGAGGAACTCGAGGGTCCGAGCGTGCATACGATCTTGGTTGCGGGCAGCGGGTTTGTCATCAGGACTTCATTGTCGCCGTTTCAGTGCAATTTATCCAGCGGGATGGTCAGCGCCTCCTCGGCGGCCCGTGCCAGCTGTTCGAGCCGGTACGGTTTCTGGATAAAGCCGCAAATCCCTTCGCGCATGGTCTCCTCGACGGCCCCTTCGAGACTGTAGCCCGTCGAAAGGATCGCCCGCACGTCCGGCCGGATCGCCCGGATCCGGCGGAAACAGTCGCGGCCCGACAGATTGGGCATGACCATGTCGACGATCACCAGGTCGATGTCGCTGGACATGCGTTCATACGTTTCGGCCCCCTCGATGCCGTCCGACGCGGAGATCACCTCGTATCCGAGTTTTTCCAGCATCGCGCCGCACACATCGCGCACCTCTTCCTGGTCGTCGATCAGCAGGATCCGCCCGCGTGCCGCCCCCAACACGAGGCGGGAGGGTGGACGCTCCTCGACCGGTTCCTCGACTTCGCAGGACAGCGGCAGGTATACCTTGAAGACCGCGCCGCAGCCGGGGAGGCTTTCGACGTCGATGTAGCCGCCGTGGTTCTTGACGATCCCGAACACCATCGAAAGACCCAGCCCGGTCCCCTTGCCGAGATCCTTGGTCGTAAAGAACGGGTCGAAGATCTTGCCCTGCAGCTCCTGGGGAATTCCGACGCCGGTGTCGCCGACGTACATGGCCGCGTACCGGCCCGGACGCGCCCCGCGGTGTCCCCGGCAAAAATCCTCGTCGAACTCGAAGGGTTCCGTCACGAAGCGCAGCTCGCCCCCGGTCGGCATCGCGTCGCACGCGTTCATCGCCAGGTTCATCAGGACCTGTTCTAGCTGGGACGGGTCGCCGACCGCGGTCAGCTGGTCGGGAAAAAAACGGGAAACGATGTTGACCTTCTTGTCGAGCGTCCGATCGAGAAGGGCGATGACGCCGCCGATGACCTTGTGCAAATCGACCGGGATGGCGCGGTTCTTTCCCTTCCGGGCGTAGCCGAGAAGCTGCGCCGTCAGGAGGGAGGCCCGTTCGGCCGCCCCATGGATCACCCCGGCGGCCTTGAGCGTTTCGGGGTCCTTGAAGCCGCTTTCCCGGAGCAGGTCGGCGTAGCCCATGATGCCGGTCAGCAGGTTGTTGAAGTCGTGCGCGATCCCGCCGGCCAGCAGGCCGATCGCTTCCATCTTCTGCGACTGGAGCAGCTGGGACTGGAGTTCGCGGCTCTCGGCTTGCGCGCGCAGCCGCAGGGAGAGGTCGCGCGCCGATGCGCAGTTGTATTCCTGGCCGTCGAACTCGACGTGGTTGGCGGTCACCTCGACGGGAATAAGGCGGCCGTCCTTCGCGCGGTGGCTGGTTTCGATCAGGAGGTGTTTTTTCGAACGGAGGAGGCTCCAGTGGTCCGCCCAGTCCGTCCGGGGAAATCCCGGATTGATGTCGTGGATGGTCATCGCCAGCAACTCTTCCCGCGAGTAGCCCAGCGTCCGGCACATCACCTCGTTAGCGTAGATGAGGCGGCCTTCGGGATCGATCCAGTAGGCGGTATCGCCCGAATGGTCGACTGCGAACTGCATCAGCCTGAGATGCCCGTCGGCTTTCTTGCGGCGCGATATGTCGAGTATCAGGCCGTCGACGAAAAGGAATCGCCCATCGGCTCCGTAGGCGAACTGACGCCTGTCGGCTATCCAGATATCGTGGCCGTCCCGGTGACGGATGCGGTATTCGACGCGAAGTTCCTTTTCCCGCTTGCGGACCGCATCCAGGAAGATGGCTTCAAGCTCGTGGAGATCGTCGGGATGGACCAGCGTTTTCCATTTCATCGCGCCCGACTGGAACTCGGAGGCCGGAATACCCGTCATCCGCTCGATGTCCGCCGACATGAAGGTAATCGACCAGTCGGGGCGCCCGTTGTAGACGGCGCCGGGCACATTGTTCATGAGGGAGAGCAGGCGCCCGGCGATCTCGGACTGTCCGTCGGGAATGGGGGTGTCCCGGCGGATCATCTGCGGGACCAGGAAGCACAATGCCACGAGAGCCGCGGCGAGCATTTCCCACCCGAACCCCTTCGACCCGCTTGCGGCCATGGCGAACCCGAGCAGCATCCCGAGGAGGACCAGCGTCAACGACCGGGCGGATAAATGGCGACCTGGAAATTGCATGGGCTGTGGCGTTACGCCCCCCTATCCACCTACTTATCGGCAGATCGGTCGCGGAACATTAGCGGAAACGGCGAAATGCGACTTGGATTTTCAGGGGTTTGCGTGTATAAGTTTCTTCTTGTTCAGAGACGCCGGAGTGGTGGAACTGGCAGACGCGCGGGACTCAAAATCCCGTGAGGGCAACCTCGTGAGGGTTCGACCCCCTCCTCCGGCACCACATTGCGAGATAAATAGACGATTTCAGTGTTCGCCGGCGCTATTGATGGGCTAAAATCTTGACCACTTTAACCGTTCTTTAACAGTTGGATGGGGCGGCGGCGGTGCGCGTCCAAATCGAC
>JANXPS010000291.1 GCA_025357175.1 Deltaproteobacteria bacterium
AGCGGCCACATCTTCTTCAATGATCGCTTCCTCGGATTCGACGACGCGATCTATGCGTCGGGACGGCTGTTCGAGATCGTGGCCGGTTCCGACGTCCCCTTGTCGGAAATGTTCGACGGGCTTCCGCCGGTCGTTTCGACGCCCGAGATCCGGGTCGACTGTCCAGACGATCTTAAATTCGGGGTGGTCTCGAAAGTAGCGACGCTGCTTTCGGCAAGGGCCGACAGCGTGATCGACATCGACGGTGTGCGTGCGCTGTTCGACGGCGGGTGGGGGCTTGTCCGTGCGTCCAATACGCAGCCGGTGCTCGTCCTGCGCTTCGAGGGGAACGACCAGGCGACGGTCGACCGGATCCGAGGCATCGTCGAAGGGGCGCTTCGCGAGGCGATGGCCCGATGACTTCCATCCAGTCCGCCGTCCTGGGCGTCCTTCAGGGCGCCACCGAGTTCCTGCCCGTCAGCAGCTCCGGACACCTTTTTCTCGCACAGAAACTGCTGGGACTTCGCGAGCCCGAGCTGGCCTTCGACACGCTCCTGCACCTGGCGACGCTTTCGGCCGTGGTATTTTTCCTTCGGGCTGAAATCGGTGAAATGCTGTCCTCGCTTTTCGACGACAATCCCCTGTCGCGGAAGAGGGACTGGGGGCGCCGCGAAGTTCTGCTCATCCTCCTGGCCACCATCCCCACCGGGATCATCGGCATCGCGTTCCACAAGGTGGTCGAGACGAACCTGACCGTGCTCGGGATCGGTTTGCGCTACCTCGTGCTGACGGGTCTCCTTCTGGCGAGCAACAGCCGGCTTCGGGAAAAATGGGATCCCGAACGGATCGTCTGGTGGGAGGCGCTCGCGATCGGCGTCATGCAGGGGCTCGCGGTGTTTCCCGGGCTTTCGAGATCGGGGTCGACCATCGTCCTCGCACTCCTGCTCGGCATCGGGGCGGCGCGCGCCGCAAAGTTTTCGTTCCTCGTGGCTTTGCCTGCCATCCTGGGGGCGGCCTTGGTCAACCTTCGGAAAGGAGTCGGCGTTTCGGTGCTTCCCGGCACGTTGCCGTCAGTCACAGGGTTCCTCTTGGCGCTGGTGGTCGGCTACCTGGCCCTATTCCTGGTCGAGCGGCTGGTCGTCCGCGGTCGCTTCAACCGGTTCGCGCCCTACACGTTCATACTGGCGCTGCTCTGCTTCTACCTCCAGTGGCGGCCTTGACGGGCGGCGGCATCACCTGGTCGGAATGGGGCGGCGAGCCGTTTCGCCGGGCGCAGTCGGAGGGGAAACTCGTATTTCTCGACCTCTCCGCCAAGTGGTGCCACTGGTGCCATGTCCTCGACGAAACCTCGCTGGCGGATCCGCGGGTGCTCTCCCTTCTCGAAAAATCATTCGTCTGCATCCGGGTCGATACCGACCGGCGTCCGGACATCAACGACCGGTACAACCAGGGTGGGTGGCCCAGCGTCGCCGTGCTGATGCCCGACGGCCGTTTGCTGACCGGGGCGACCTATCTTCCGCCCGATGCGCTGCTCTCGGTGCTCAACAAGTGCGAGTCGTTTTACAGAAACGATCGGCCGAGGATCGACGCATACCTGGCGGAGACGGCCTTGCAGGAGGAGTCGCAGGCGATCGGCGGCGGAGACCATGCCGGGCTTGAAGAGGGCCCCGGCGAGGATCTGCTCCCCCGGATCAGGCAATCGTTGATGTCGCAGGTCGATCGGGTGGACCCCGGCTTTTTCGGAGAGCCGAAGTTCCTGATGGTCGAATCGCTCGCATGCCTCCGCGACATGTGGATCTTCGAACCCGATGCCGAGGCGGGGGAAACCTTTCTCACGATCCTGCGGCGAATGGTGCAGTCCCAGGTATTCGACCCGGTCGAGGGCGGCTTTTTCCGGTATGCGACCCGGCGCGACTGGACCGTTCCCCACTACGAGAAGCTGCTGGGCGACAACGCGGCGATGCTTTCCTTGTGCGCCTCTGCCAGCGAATTGTCCGGCGACCCGCTGTTCGCCGACGCGGCGCGCGACACGCTCCGCTTTCTGCTGCTGACGCTGCTCGACCGGGAAAGCGGCGTATTTTTCTCGAGCCAGGATGCGGACGAGACGTATTACACCATGCCGGCCGAGGAACGATCCCGGCTCGATCCCCCCCGGATCGACCGCACCGTCATCTCCGAATACAACGCGCAGGTCGTGTCGGCACTGGTCGTCGCCGCGCGCGCTTTCCCCGGAACCGGCCGGGCCTTGCCGGGAGACAGCCTCCTTAAGCGGGCGATATCGCTGGGACGGCATCTGTCCGACTCGATGTGGGATGGAGGCGTTGGGCAGATCCGCTACCGGGATGATTCATGCGTCCAGGCCGGGCACCTTGCCGACAACGTGGCCGTTGCGGTCGCTTTTCTCGATTTGTGGGAGGCCACCGCGGATCCCGTCTGGCTCGACCGGGCTGCGGCGAGGCTGGACTGGTCCCTTGCGAGGCTGTTCGACCCGGGGAACGGCCGGCTCAAGGACCGGGTCCCGAACGCGGATGATGCGGGCCTTTTGAAAAATGCGCGCTATCCGTTCGGGGGCAACTCGGCGGCCGCCTCGGCGCTCATGCGATGCGGAAGGGGGGCGACGCGCGCCGATCTGTTCACGGCGGGGCGCAATCTTCTTACGCAGCTTTCGCGGGATTACGACGAGCGGATGGGGCCGTTCTCGGCGCCTTTGGGAAGCGCCCTGTTGCGCTACCGGCGGGGGACCGCCGGGAAGGCGTGCCTCCCCGGAGATCCCGCCTGCATCGGCTAGCCCCGCGACAGTTTCGAGGCGATCCCCGCCACGTGTTTTCCCTGGAATCGGGCCGCCGCCAGTTCATTGTCGGAAGGCATCCGTTCGCCGCGGGTTCCGGCGATCGTGGACGCCCCGTATGGCGAACCGCCCGTGATCTCGTCGACTCGCATCTGTCCTTCGAACGAATAGGGCAGGCCCGCCAGGACCATTCCGTGGTGCAGCAGCGTGACCTGGAACGTCAGGATGGTCGATTCCTGCCCCCCGTGCTGCGTGGCCGAGCTTGTGAACACGCTGCCGACTTTCCCGATCAAAGCCCCGCTGAACCACAATCCCCCGGTCGCGTCGAGGAACTGCCGCATCTGGCCGCACATGTTTCCGAAGCGGGTCGGTGTTCCGAAGAAGATCGCGTCGTATGCGGGCAGTTCGGAGACGGCGCACACCGGGATGTGCGCGAACTGCTTCTGGGCCTCGACCGCGCCCATCTGGGCCAGAATCTCGCCGGTCAGCGTCTCGGGAACGCGGCGTACGACGGCCTCGGCGCCCGGGACCTCGCGAATGCCCTCGGCGATCGATTCCGCCATCCGGTAGACGTGCCCGTAGGTCGAGTAGAACAGGACGAGCGCTTTCATGAAAGCCTCCAGGTATTGGAATGTCAGCTGCACTTGCGGGGGTACGATGCGAGGGGTTCTGGAAACGTTTCCTGTCCGGGGGGTCAGATCTCGACGCGACGGTGGGGCGTCAGGATCGCGTTGCGGACCGTTTCACCGGCCTTGACCTCGGCCCCCGGCCAGATCACCGCGCTGGCGACCGTGGCACCCGCTTCCACCGATGCATTTTCCTCGATGACGGCGTCCGGGCCTATGGTTGCGCCGGGGGCGATTCGGGCGTTGGGGGATATCCAGACCGGCGGGATGACCGAGACTCCCGGAGACGACCACGGGGGGAGCGGGTCGCGTTCGGACGGATCCCTGAGCAGGGCGATCGTCTCCCGGAGGTAGTCCGCCGGCGTCCCGAATTCCCGGAACACCCCATCCGTCAGAAAACCGTGGATCGGCGCACCCTTTTTGATCAGCGGGATGTAGACGTCGCGGATAATGCACGAAGCCTTCCCGAGCGGGATGTGATCGAGCAGTTCCGGTTCGACAATCTGGATACCCGTGTAGAAGCCTGAAAGACGGCCGTCCCCCGCGTCGGAGCCGAACCCCGTGATGCGTCCGTGCGGCTTGATCCAGACGGGCGTGTAACGCTTCGCACGGTTGGAGAACAGCACCAGCGTCGCGAGCGATTTTCGGCGGCGATGGAATGCGAGCGCCCGGGCGAAATCGAAGCGGACGATCGCGTCGCCGTTGGCCGTGACGAAGGTCCCGGCCTTGAAGTGCCGGCGCGCGTTGCCGATCCCGCCGCCGGTCCCGAGGATTTCGGGTTCCACTGTGAACTGGACCGGAGTCCGTTTGCCGGCCCAGTCGAGGATTTCCTGCTGGATCAGGCGCGGGTGCTGGTGGAGATTGAGAACGAAGGATTTGACGCCCGACCGCGCGAGGAACGCCATGGTCCAGGTGCACAGAGGCCGCCCGAGTACGGGGACGACCGGCTTGGGCATTTCGTAGGACAGCGGGTGAAGCCGCGTTCCGAGCCCCGCAGCCAGGATCATGCCTTTCATGATGACGCCTCGCCGGATGCTTTTTCGGAAAGGGCGGCAAGGATCGGCCGGAGCCGGGATGCCAGGGGACGCAGTTCCGGGTTGCGTCCGAAGTTGCGTTCGAGATGCGCGACGGTCGGCGGGATGAACCTCAGGTATCCGCGTTTTCCGCGGGCGACGGCCTGATTTCCGAAGGTGCCGATCCCCTTGATGTTCCGCTGGAGCGCCGCGAGATCCAGAAGGAATCCGGATGCGGAGGCATCCCCCGCCGCTCGTCGGAGCGAGGCCGGGGCGGCGTGGCGCCAGGCGTAGGCGAGATCGGCCTCCAGCGTTTCCGGCAGCGTCACGTAGGAGTCGCGCAGCAGCGAGGCGAGGTCGTAGTAGACGTTCCCCATGCGGGCATCCTGGAAATCGATCAGGACGAGGTCGATGTCGCGGCGAACCATCACGTTGCGGCTGTGCAGGTCACGGTGGGCGAGGACGCGGGGAAGGGCGGCGAGTCTTTCGAGGTGCGGCAGCAGCAGCTCCTCGATCGCGCGTTCGTCGCGGCCCGAGAGCGGGATGCCTCCGAATCCGCGAACGGCGTGCTCGAAGAAAAAATCGATTTCCCAGGCGAACTTGTCGACGTCGAACGCCAGCTTCGCCGGAATCGCGAACCGATCGAGCGCCCGGGTTCCGTCGGACTGCAGCCGGACGAGGATGTCGATGCATCGTTCGTATAGGGCGCGGCACCCTTCGGCGCCGGCGTCCTTGACGCGGTCCTCGATCATCGTGTCGCCGAGGTCTTCGAGGTACAGCGTCTTTTCCTCGGGAAAATGGGCCAGGACGGCGGGGACGGGCAACTTCGCGGACGTCAGGTAACGGTGGACGTTGAGAAAGGGAAGTTCTTCGCCCCCGGGCACATCGTCGGGGTAGCGCATGAGGATGACGGAGGACGGCGAGGTTCCGGGAGGAAGGTGGATCCGGAAATATCGGCGGGTCGACGCATCACCCGCGAGTTCGACGATGTCCAGGGCTGAAACCGGGCGACGGAAGATCGAGCCGAGGGCGGCGTCTACCTGGAGTCCGGTTGCCCCCAAAGTCATCGGCCGCTACCGAAGAGCCGGTCGGTCATCAAGGCGCATTCGGCGAGAATCTCTTCGAATGTCCGGTAGGGGGCGTTGTCGCCGATCGTGTAGTCGCGCAGTTCGAGCGTGAACATCCCCTCGAACCCGATCTCGCGAAGGGCGGCCACCACCGGCACCCAGGAGATACTTCCCTTGCCCGGTACGAGATGGTCGTCCCGGACGCCGCCGTTGTCGGAAGCATGGACGTGCATGAGGCGCCCGCCCGCAGCCCGGATCGCGTTGAGCGCGCTGCCCTGGATGTGGGCATGCGCGAGGTCGAGGCAGAGCCCGACCCGATCGGCCGGATACCGGTCGATGAGCTCGAGTATCTTCTCGGTCCGGGTCGACTCGCCCGGCGTGTTTTCGACCGCGAACCGGACATTATCGGGGAGCGCTTCGCAAAGGGCGTCGAGAGATGCGAGAAAAGAGTGCCACCGGTGCGGGAAAACGCGTTCGGCGGGGAAACTTGTGTGGAGCACCACGACGCCTCCCCCGTGCCGGGCCAGGAAATCGGCCGACCGGATGGTGGCCGCGACCGAATCGGTCCTGTGCGTCTCGTCTTCGGAGCAGAGGGAGTACCAGCGGTCATTCCGGTAACTCCGGACGTCGGGGTAGAGCGGCGAATGGACGCTTCGGGCCGTGACGCCATGACGGGCGAGCAGGGCGGCCAGGACGTCGCCCGCGGCGGCATCCCCGGCGGGAAAGTGGGGGGACATGCCCCAAAGCTCTGCATTCGTGAACCCGAACTGCGGGAACAGCCGGACAATGGCCTCATCCAGGGCGTGGAATACGAACAGGTGGGTCGAGAGAGACAGTTTCATCGTCGGTCGTCTACCTTGAGTCGATAAAGTTCCTGTGATAATATCATAGGTTAGCCGTTTACGTTCGGGCGGCGCCCGGAGAAAATCGTTTGAAGATCACCCCATCCCCTGCCGCATTCGTCCTGGCCGCTGCCTGCATCTTTCTCGTATCCGTGCACGCGGTTGCCGGGTGGGCCGATCCGTCGCCCGTCCCCCCGGACCGGACCCTTTCCGCACCCGACCGCGCGCTTCGCGAAGGATGGAAGCTTCTCGGTTCCGAGAAATATGCGCTGGCGCGTGACAAATTCCGCAAAATTCCGGCGGCCGGATACGATCTCGCCGATTATGCCGCCTGTTTCATCGGGATGTCGTTCGTCCGGGAGGGGAGGCTGACGGAAGCCGCCGCCACCTGGGACAATCTCCTCGCGGACCATCCCCGATCCCCGCTCGTGCCGCTCCTTGCGATCGAACTTTCCTTCCTGGCCGCCCGCCAGGACAACCTCGCGCTTTCGCGACGCTGGTTCGAAGCCGGCAGGGGGCATGCGGACGGAGCCGACCGGAGGGCCGAGGAGGGATTCGTGGCGGCACGCCTTCTCGAGGAAAGCAACCCGTCGCGCGCCGCCGAATCGCACCTCCAGAACTTCGTTGCCTATAGCGCCCACGAAGGCGGTTCTCTTTCGGCCGAAAGACTCGTTACGTGGCACCGGAACGGCAGTTTCACGACCTGGAACCTGCCGATCGCATTTTATGCCCGTTTCTCGAAGGCGCTCTTCCGCGCAGGCAACGCCGATCGGGCGGAGCTTCTCTACCGCGAGGCGCTTCGCAAGTTTCCGCATACCGAGGAGTACTACTCGCTGATGTTCGATTTCGCCGAGTTGCTCCGGAAAGTGGGCGATACGCGCGCCTCGGGCGCCATGCTGGACCAGGCGATCTCCGCCTCCCCGGCCGGCATTTGCGGAGAGGCGTCTTTCCTGAAGGCGCGCGTCCAGTGGAAATCCGGGAAGCTGGCCGAAGCCAGAAAAACTTTCACCGACATCGCATCCGGCGGAATATGCCGTCCTCCGGCCGCAGAACGGGCGCTTCACCTCGCCGCCTGGATCGCCGAGGAGGAGGGCGACATCCCCTGGCTGACCGACGCGTTCGGGAAGTTGCGGACGGCGGGCGACGATGCGATACGACAGGAATCGATCTTCCGGCACGCTTTCGGGCTCTACAGGATGAGCCGGCTGCCCGAGGCCGCGGCGGCGTTCGAGGCCGGGGCGAAGGGCGGCCACGGCACGGTCGAGCGGGCGCGAAATCTTTACTGGAGGGCACGTTCGCTGGAGGGGCTGGGCCGGAAGGCCGAGGCGGACTCCGGTTTCCGCACCGTGGCTTCCGACCC
This sequence comes from Deltaproteobacteria bacterium, assembly GCA_025357175.1. Lineage (GTDB taxonomy): Bacteria > Desulfobacterota > Deferrimicrobia > Deferrimicrobiales > Deferrimicrobiaceae > JANXPS01. The sequence continues at coordinate 7,676 of JANXPS010000291.1, forward strand.
GGGGGCCGGCATCTATGCCCTGTTCGCGCTCCGTCGTCTCGGGCGCGACCCCTATGCGATCTTCAACGCTCCTTCGTCGATGGAAACGCAATCGAACAGGGCCGACAGGGAAGTCCTCTGGGACAGGATGCGGCGCGCGGACTGGGGAAAGGAGGATGCCGAGAAGCTTCGCCGCTCCGAGCGTCTCTCCCGCATGGGGATGCTCGAGTACGCCATCTTCGAGGCGGACCGGATCGACCGGGGAAAGTTGCGAAAGAACGTCGGGGTCGCCGATGGCTGGACCGCGGGCTTTTTCAGGTTCCTGACCGGCGACCTGCGGGGGGCGCTCCGGGAGGCCGACCGGCTGCCGACCGGTTGCGAAAAGGTCGGTCTGCTCGAGAAGATCCAGTTTCCGCTGGCGCCCGACCTGGTGGGCGACTGCGACCGGAAAAAGTCCGGCATGGACCCGCTCGTTCTCCACTCGGTCATCCGGCAGGAGTCACAGTTTTCACCGACGATACTTTCGCCGGCCGGCGCGGTCGGGCTGATGCAGCTAATGCCGAGGACGGCGGCCGAGACGGCGCGCAAGCTCGGTCGAAACAAGCCGAAACGCAAGGACCTGATCAATCCGCAGGTCAACGTCGACCTGGGTGCGGCGTACCTGTCCCGATTGGTGCGCGGTTTCGACGGCGATTACATGCGCGCGGTCGCCGCTTACAACGCGGGCGAACCGGCGGTCGCGAAATGGTGGGGGCGAAGCGGTGGCGATCCCGCGATGTTCCTCGAAAGCGTGTCTTACCGCGAGACGCGCGGGTACGTTCGGCGGGTCTTCTTCAATCTTCTCCAATATTACCGGATCTACCGGCCGGAGATGCTTTCGCGCTTTCTCGCCATCGCTCCGAAAGAAGTTCCGCCAGCGCCCGGTGCGCCCTGCATCCCACCGTCCGAAGAGAAGAACGCGGAAGTTCCTCCGACCTGAGGGGGCGGGCCATGCGGGCGATCCGTCTCAGCGATTCCGCTGTCCGCTTCCGGAAGGCCGGCGATTTTCCGTATTCGGCCGCCAGCGCCGCCGCCGCGGCTTCCTGGTCCGCCTCGCCCCGGCATACGAGGATGGCGTCGCAGCCCGCCGACAAGGCCAACACGGCGGCTTCGCCCGGGGGGTATCTGCCGGTGACCGCCTTCATTTCGAGCGCATCCGAAAACACGACCCCCCGGAAGCGCATATCCTTGCGGAGCATGCCTTCGAGGATCGGAGGGCTAAGCGTAGCGATCCTTTCCCGGTCGAGGGCCGGGTAGAGGACATGGGCGGTCATCACGGCGGGCAATCCGGCGCGGATCGCGGCCCGGAACGGGAACAGGTCGCGCGGTTCCAGTATCTCCCGGGCGTCGGGGACGACGGGCAATTCGAGGTGGGAGTCGGTTTCGGTGTTTCCGTGGCCCGGAAAATGTTTTCCGACCGGGACGACGCCGGCGGCGATCGTGCCACGAACAAAGGCATTCCCCAGGAGGGCCGCTTCGGCGGGACGGTTCGAGAAGGCCCGGTCGCCGATGACCGGATTCCTCGGGTTGCTGTCGACGTCGAATACCGGTGAAAAAGTGATATCGATCCCGACTGCGCGAAGTTCTCTCGCCATGGCGCGCCCGACCTCTTCCGCGATCGTTTCCGAACCGCCATCGAAGAGGGCGCAGGCGCGGGCTGGCGGGAACTGCGTGAAGCCCGGATGGCGCAGGCGGATCACGCGTCCGCCTTCGTGGTCGATTGCGATCAGCGGCGGGGTGCGCCCGTCGCCTGCCGCCTTCCGGATTTCCCGGCACAGGTCGCGGACCTCGCGCGGCGCGCCGGCGTTCCGGGAGAACAGGACCACCCCGCCCACCGTGCCGTCCTTCAGGCGTGCGCGAAGGGACGCGGGTACCCGGGTTCCCTCGAAGCCGACCATGAGATATGGTTTCCCCGATCGTTCAAATCCGGCGGCGGCCATGAATCTCCCTCCTTTCGTAAAATGGTAATCTTATAGCACCATGATGACGATGTCCGAAAAACAGGGGCTGCCGGCACTGATCGGCGGGGTGCGCGCGGCGATCGCCACTGTGCGGACGGTCGGCGAACATGGGCAGACGCTTCAGCAGGGATGCGGATTCTTCGTCGACGGGCGCGGCGACGTGGTCACCAACCGTCACCTGCTGCAGGGCGGAGTCCGTGCTTCGATCCGGACATTCGACGGGCAGGAATTCGAGGTCCGGTCGGTCGTTTCGGAGCACCGGGACGGCGACCTGATCCGGTTGAGGACGGCGCCTCCGCCCGTCAAGCCTAGAACCGTCCGCTTCGCGGCGGAGATGCCCGAAGTGGGAGACAAGGTGATGGTGATCGGGGGGCCGGACGAACCGTCTCCCGGCGTAACCAGCGGCATGGTCTCGGGGGTGCGCGAGGTGCCGCTTCTCGGGACGATTCTCCAGATAACCGCGTTCATTTCTCCGGCCACGAACGGCTGCCCCGTGGTGAACCGGCACGGCGAGGTTGTCGGCGTATCGCTGAGTCATACCGACCGGGGCCGTCAGTACGGTTTCGCGGTTCCGGCCGGGGGGCTATTCTCTTTCGGGAATGCCTCGCTCCCCGCGGCGCCGGTCGCCCTGGCCGAGTGGTCCGCCCGCGAGGCCGACAGCTGGCTGGGCACCGAAGAATATCTTTACGGCAAGGGCCTGCGCTGCCTATGGGCCGAGGAGTTCGAAGAGGCTCTGCCCCGCTTCACCGAAGTGACGGTCCTTTCGCCAGAAAATGCGTCCGCCTGGTTTTTCGCGGGACACTGCTGCGACGCGCTCGGGAAGTTCTCCGAGGCGGTCGTGCGCTATCGGCGGGCAATCGCGGTACGGCCCGATTTCCAGCAGGCGCTCATGGCGCTGGGCGAAGTGCACTCCCAGATGGGCAACTACCGCGAGGCGGCCGATTCCTTCCGGAAACTCTCCGCGCTGTACCCCGAGGATGCCGATGTCCTGTTCCATCTCGGGGAGGCGAGCGCCCATCTCGACCGCTGGGTCGAAGCGGCGAACGCATACCGGAAAGCCACGCGCCTGCGCCCCGACTTCGCGATGGCGTGGTACAACCTCGGGGAGGCGTGCGGACATCTCGGGCTGGTGCGCGAGGAAGCCGATGCGTTTCGCCGCGTCACGCTGCTCGCCCCGGACATCGCCGTAGCCCACAACAACCTCGGATTCGCATGGTACCGGATGGGGAAATACCGGGAAGCCGTGGGGGCCTACACCGAGGCGATCCGGCTTGCCCCCGACTTCGCCGTCGCGTACGACAACATGGGGTTCGCCTGGTACAAACTCGACCGGCCGGACGACGCGATCGGCGCGTTCCGCGAGGCGATCCGGATCATGCCCGACTTTTCCGAGGCGCACAACAACCTGGGCGCGGTTCTGCTCGAAACCAGGCGGTACCGCGAGGCCGCCGCGGCCTATCGGCAGGCGACGCGGATCAGGCCCGACCACGCCGAAGCACACGCGAATCTGGGGGCGGCGCTTTCGGCGATGGGCCGCGTGCAGGATGCCACGCGCGCCCTTCTGAACGCGATCCGGATCAGTCCCGATAACGCCGAGGCGCGGCTCGCGCTCGGCCGTTGCTGGCTCCTGCTTCGACAGCGTCGCTTCGCGCTCGACGAATACCGCGCCCTGAAAGGGATCGATCCGCGCATGGCCGACCGGCTGATGGCGCTGATCAGCGGCCGGCGCGAGCCGAGGTAGTCCCGGAGCCCGCACTTCCCGCGAGAGCGCGCGCGTCCATCGCGTCGCGCAACCCGTCTCACACGAAGTTGATCGCCATCACCGTGAGCATGATCGCGATTCCCGGCGCAAGCGTCAGGTGCGGCGCGATGAAGAGGAAATGGCGGCCCTCGGCGATCATCGACCCCCACGACGGCGTCGGCGGGGCGATCCCCAACCCGAGAAAGCTCAGTCCCGCCTCCGCCACGACGGCGCGTCCGATGCCGAAAGTCGCCTCCACGATCAGAGGCGACAGCGCGTTCGGCAGCACATGCCGGGCGAGGGTGCGATACGGCGTCGCGCCGGTCGAGCGCGCGGCCTGCACGAATTCCATCTCCCTCACCTTGAGGATCTGCCCTCGAATGAGTCGGGCGTAGCCGACCCAGCCGAGCGCGGATAGCGCGAAGATCACGTGCGAGAGCGACGGTCCCAGCATCGCGGTGACGGCGATGGCCAGCAGCAGCCCGGGGAAGGCGAGGAGCAGATCGCACAGCCGCATGAAGACGGCGTCGAGCCGCCCGCCGAAAAAGCCCGAAAGCGCGCCGATCAGCGTCCCCGGGATGATCGAGAGCGACACGGTCCCGAGACCGACGAGAAGCGAGACGCGCGCGCCGAAGAGCAGGCGCGAGAGGATGTCCCGCCCGAGCCGGTCCTGCCCCAGCCAGTGGGCGGCCGAAGCGCCCGACAACCCGGCGTCCAGCGACTGTCCCGACGGGTCGAACGGGGCGATTCGCGGGGCGAGGATGGCCGCGGCGCACAACAAGCCGAGAAACGCCAGTCCGGCTCCGGCGCCCCGGTGACGGACGAGCCTCTTGAACACCCCGCCGGGGCTAGTCATGGCGGACCCTCGGATCCAGGACCGCGTACAGCATATCCACGATCAGGTTGATCGAGACCGTCAGCAGCGCGACGAACAGGACGCACCCCTGGACGAGCGGATAATCGCGCGCGTCGATCGCCTGCACCATGAGCCGGCCGATCCCGGGCCATGAAAAAAGCGTCTCCGTAATGACGCTGCCCGCCAGCAGCGCGCCGAATTGAAGCCCCATGACGGTGACCACGGGAATGAGCGCATTGGGCAGGGCATGTCGAACGATCGCCCTTGTGGCCGACATCCCCTTGGCGATCGCCGTTCGGACGTAATCCTGCCCGGCCTCCTCGAGAAGCGACGACCGGAGCATCCGCATCAGGATGGCCGACATACCGCTGCCGAGCGTTACCGCCGGGAGCACGAGGTGCCGCCAGCCGCCGTGCCCGGAAACCGGGAAAATTCCCAGCTGGATCGAGAAGAGCAGGACGAGCAGCGGTCCGATCACGAAGTTCGGCATCGACAGGCCAAGCATCGCGGAGGTTCCGCAAAGCAGGTCTATCCAGGAACGGGGGCGCAGCGCGGCGGCGATCCCGAGCGGCACGGCGATCAGGAGCGCGATGGCAAGGGAAGCGCAGGCCAGCAGCAGGGTGGCCGGAAAACGGGAAAGGATCTCGTGCGCCACCGGTTCCCGGCTGCGAAACGAGGTCCCGAGGTCGGCATGCGCGAGGCCAAGCATGTAATCGGCGTATTGCTCGGGAAGCGGCCTGTCCAGCCTGAGCTCCCGGCGAAGTTCGGCCTTGTCCGCGGCGACCGCGCTTTCGCCCAGCATCGCGTCGACGGGGTCCCCAGGGACCATGTGGATCAGCATGAAGACGATGGTGGCGACGCCCAGGACGACGGGAACCGCCTGGCGAAGACGGGCAAGCGCCATCCGCATCATGGCTTGGCGCCCGTCGGGGGAGCGGCGATCTTCATGAACCGGACGAACGAATAGTCCTCGTCGGGGGTGATCGTGAAGCCAGTCAGCCGGCGGTCGCGCACCAATATGTTCCGGTTGATCCAAAGCGGGAAGACGGGCAGCTCCCTTGCGAGAATCTGCTGGACCCGGCCGTAGATCAGTTTCCGCTTGCCTCGGTCCTGCTCCCGCTGTCCTTCCTCCGTCAACCGGTCGATTTCCTCGTTGCGGTACCGGTTCCGGTTCGCCCCCGCGGGCGGCATCATTCCGGAATGGAACGCGAGGTGGAATATGTCGGGGTCGCGAAGTCCGACCCAGGTCAGGCTGTAGAGCTGGAAATTGCCGTTCTTGATGTCGCCGAAGAAAGTGCCCCATTCGTAGGAGCGGATGTCGAGGCCGATGCCCGACTTGCGGAGCTGTTCCTGGATTGCCGTGGCGATCCGGAGCCGAAGCGCGTTCTGCGAGGTCTTGTACGAAAGCGTGAACCGGAGGGCGGGCCCGTCGCCGTCGGGGTCCCGGAACCCGGCTTCGTCGAGGAGCCGCTTTGCGCCCGCAAGATCGAACGGAATTTCCGGAAGGCCGTCCGCGTGCCCCCAGAATCCGGGCGCGAGGATGGAATCGGCCCTGTCTGCCTTGCCCAACCAAAGGGTCCGGATGATCGCATCCCGGTCGATGGCCATCGCGAGTGCGCGTCGAACCCGGACGTCGGAGAGGTACCGGTCCCGGACGTTGTAGCCCAGGTAGGAGGCATTGCTGCCGGGCGCCTCCTCGGCCACGAGATTCGGGTTTTTCATGGCTTCCGGGAGCATCTCGGGATCGATTCCGTTGAGGACGAAGTTGACGCTGCCCATTTTCAGCTCCAGGAAGCGGAGCGTGCTGTCGGGAATGAACTTGACGACGACGCGTGAAATCTCGGGCCGTCCGCCGAAATATCCGTCGAAGCGGGCGAGCGTGACGGAATCGCCGGGCTCGAAATCCTCGACCCGGAAGGGGCCGGCGCCGATCGGTGGCGCGTATCCGCGCGCGGGAGTGCCGACCGGAACGATGCCTCGCGTCATCTCCGTCGCGAACGGAGCGAAGGGCTCCTTCAGGCGGAAGCGCACGGTGAGGCGGTCGGGCGTCTCTATCGCGGCGATCTTGTCGAATGCGGCCTTGTGCGGAGACCGGTTCTTCGGATCGAGAATCCATTCGAACGTGTAACGGACGTCGGCCGAGGTGAGCTCCCGTCCGTCGTGGAAGCGGACGCCGGGTCTCAGGCGGAAGACCAGCTCGGTCGGCGAAGGCGATTCCCATGACCGTGCGAGATCCGGAACCGGTCCGCCCGAAGGATCGCAACGCAACAGGCCCGGGTGCGTCATCTGCAGCAGTTGCCCGGAATAGGCGTCGGTCGCGATGCGGGGGTCGAGCGCCGACGGCGCACCCGAAAGCGCGATGACGACGGTCCCCTCGTCGATGGGCAGTTTCTGCCGGCAACCTGAACCGGAAAGCGCGACCGCACCGGCCGCGAGCAGTCCGAGCAGCGCCGGAATCCGGAACCATACGCGTGTTTGAACGGGCATGGCGAAATGTTAGCGCGAAATCGATATAATCCACCATCATTCGAAACGGACCAAACGCATCAGGAAGGGAAATGAGCCGATGGAACCGCAGATCGACGCGATCGAAACACGGGTGCTCGGGTGCCTGATCGAAAAAGAGCTTGCGACCCCCGAGTACTACCCGCTCTCGCTCAACGCGCTCGTGAATGCCTGCAACCAGAAGTCGAACCGCGACCCGGTCGTCGAGCTTTCCGAGACGGAGGTTTCAAGGGCGCTCGCCTCGCTCGGCCGCAAGCAGTATGCGATCGTCTCGGGCGAGGGCGGCCGCGTCCAGAAGTACCGCCACTTTCTCGTCGAGAAATTCGATCTCGGCAGGCCGGCGCTCGCGATCCTGTGCGAACTGATGGTTCGCGGCCCGCAGACGCCGGGCGAACTCCGCACCCGCGCCGGGCGGATGTCCGAATTCCCGGAGTTGGGTGCCGTCGGGGCGGTGCTCCAGCAGCTGGAGACCGAATCGCCACCGATGGTCGTGTGTCTTCCAAGGCAGCCGGGGCGGAAGGAGCCGCGCTACGCCCAACTGTTTTCGGGAATGCCGGCGGATGAGCCGTCCACGGTCCGATTTCCCGGGGGGGAGTTTCCCGATGCGGGATCGCCAGCGGCCGATTCCGAATCCAGGGTGAGCCGCCTCGAGGCGGAAGTCGCGGCGCTTCGAGAGGAAACGGCCGCCCTGCGGGCCGAAGTCGCCGAGCTCACCCGGCTCGTCCTGTAGCATGTGCAGGCACGCCGGTCGCCGGCCTCTTGTCCCTTTTCAGGGCATGGTCTAGAATATGGAGATGCAAACGCTTCTTCTGAAGTCGACCACCGCAACCTATCTGGTCGGCGCGCTCCTTTACCTTTACTTCATCGTCACGCTGAAAGAGCGGGGGGCGCGGCTGGGCCGCATGTTCCTGCTGATCGGCGTCGTCCTTCACCTGTTCGGCTTCGGGATGCGCGCAGCCGAGGCCGGGCACACCCCGGTCACCAACCTGTTCGAATCGCTCTCCTTTTTCGCGCTGGTCATCGTCGGCGCGTTCCTGGCTACCGAAGTCCGCTACAAGCTGCGCGTGCTCGGCGCATTCGTCGCGCCGCTCGCTTTCCTGTTCAGCCTGCTGTCCACCTTCCAGAAGTCCGAGCTGCAGTCGCTGAACCCCGCGCTCAATTCGTCCTGGCTTCCCGTCCACGTCATCGTGCTTTTCATCGCCTACGCCTTCTTCGCCGTCCAGTTCGCGGCGGGCATCATGTACCTGATGCAGGAACGGCAGCTGAAGGACAAGCATCTGGGGGCGATCTTCAAGCGGCTACCCTCGCTCGACGTCCTCGACGACATCAACTACCGCTGCCTGACGATCGGATTTCCGCTGCTGACCGTCGGCATCATCACCGGGTCTCTCTGGGCCCAGAACGCATGGGGCACCTACTGGAGCTGGGATCCCAAGGAGACCGCTTCGCTTGCAACCTGGCTGGTCTACGCCGCGCTGCTCCACGGCCGGCTGACGGTCGGCTGGCGGGGCCGCAAGGCGGCCATCGTGGCCATCGTCGGGTTCCTGCTCGTCGTGTTCACATTCCTCGGAATCAACCTGCTACCCGCCGGCCAGCACACCTACGCCAGCATCCTCGAATAGCCGAAGGGACGTTTTTCTTTCGATGGGACATATCGTCATAGTGGGTTTGAACCACCGGTCGGCACCTGTCGAGATCCGCGAGCGCCTCGCGTTCCCGGCCGACAAGATCGGCGAAGCCCTGCGGGAACTGCTCGGTCGACCGTCCGTTTCCGAAGGGGTCATCCTCTCGACGTGCAACCGCGTCGAGGTGTGCGTCCTGGCCGAGGAGGGCTACACCGGCACCGCCGACGTGAAGGCGTTCCTGGCCGAGCACCACGGGCTGGCGCTGGCCGATGTCGAGG
>JANXPS010000305.1 GCA_025357175.1 Deltaproteobacteria bacterium
TAAGCACGCCCCTCGTTCACGCCCCCGAGGAACCCGCCCCCCGCGGTTCCAAGGACGAGCTGGACCCCCTTGACCGACCGGATTTCATCGCCGATCTTCACCAGGATCGCGTCCATGGCCGCAAGACTTGTTCCTTGCGGCGCATTGATGCCGACGTTGAATTCCCCTTCGTCGACATTGCCGGGAAGATAGTTCTGCTTGATTCGCCCGTATAGCGGAATCGAGGAAAGGATGACGGCGACCGAAATCAACGCGATGGCGATCCGGTGCCGCAACGAAAAGGCGAGCGCGCGTTCGTAACCCGCGTCGATCCTCCGGTAGAACCCGCCCCGGGACTGCGCCTCCCCGGCATCGTTGCCGGACGGGCCGCTCTTCTCTTTCCTGAGGAAGCGGGCGCTCATCATTGGCGTCAGCGTGAACGAGACGAGCAGGCTGACCATGACGGCCACCGCGGCGGTGATTCCGAACTGGTAGAGGAAGCGTCCAGAGATGCTCGACATGAACGAGACCGGAACGAATATGACCACCAGCGAGAAGGTGGTCGCGAGGACGGCCAGGCCGATGTCGGCGGTGGCGGCGCGCGCAGCCTCGAAGGGGGGCATCCCCTTCTCCTCGATGAAGCGGAAGATGTTTTCGAGGACGACGATCGCGTCGTCGATCACGATTCCGACCATGAGGACCAATGCGAGCATCGTGACGCTGTTGAGGGTGAAGTGGAGCGCCCACATCATCCCGAAGGTCGAGATCAGGGAGGCCGGGATCGCCACGGCCGCGATTACCGTCGAGCGGAAACTGCGCATGAACGCGAGCACGACGAGCGAGGCGAGGATGCTCCCGAGAACGAGGTGGACGTTGATCTCGTGCAACGCAGCATGGATGTACCGGGACTGGTCCTGGATCACCGTGATGCCGACTCCGGCGGGAAGCATGGCGGTCGCCTGATCCATGCCCTTCTTCGCCCCGTCGATGACCGCAACCGTGTTGGCGCCCGATTGACGGCGCACTTCGAGGACGACGGTTGGAACCCCGTTCAGGCGGGAGGTCGACCGCTGTTCTTTCGTGCCGTCCTCGGACCAGCCGATGTCGCGCACCCGGATGGTCGACCCTCCGGCCGTCGAGATCGCCAGGTCGTCGAACGATTTCGGATCGACCAGCCGGCCGACGGTCCGGACCGTTTCCTCGCGGGAGCCCCGGGTGACGTTGCCGCCCGGTTCATCGGCGTTCTGTCGGACGATCGCGTCGCGCACCGTGGTGATCGGCATGCGGAACGCGGCCAGCCTGTCCGCTTCCACCCACACGTTGAGGGCGCGAGAAAGACCGCCGACGATCCGGACCTCCCCCACGCCCGCCGACCGTTCGAGCCTGACTTTCACGACCTTGTCGGCAAGTTCCGTCAGTTCGCGCAGCGACCGGTCGCCGGAAAGGGCCAGCGTCATGACCGGTTCCTGGTCGTTGTCGACCTTGGAAATCTGGGGGGGAGTCGCATCCTTGGGCAAATCACGCAGGATGGTGCCTACCCGGTCGCGGACATCCTGCGAGGCGGATTCGATGTCGCGGTCGAGCGTGAAAGTGACCGTGACGTTGGAACTGCCGGGACCCGAAATGGATCGCAGCTCGTCGATCCCGGCCACCGTGTTGACAGCCTCCTCGATGCGCCGGGAGATCTGGTTTTCGGTTTCCTCGGCGGTGGCGCCCGGCAGGTTCGTCCTTACGGATACGGTCGGAAGGTCCACCGATGGGAAACGGTCGACGCCCAGCCGGGAATAGCCGGCTGCCCCGACGACGACCAGCGCAAGGATGAGCATCGCCGCGAAAACGGGGCGGCGGATACAGATTTCAGCGAGTTTTTGCAAGGGGGGTCTAGGGCTTGAGCGTGACGGGTTGGCCACCCGCGAGGGTGCCCGGCTCGACCACGACCTGATCGCCGGCGGAAAGGCCCTCGAGAATCTCGATCCGGTCGCCGGAGCGTCGGCCGGTTCGCACCCGCGTCTCGGTCGCCTTGCCGGCCTTGACGCCGACGACCTTCTCGATCCCGGCGAAGGTCACGATCGCGGAGGCGGGGACCAGCACCGTCGGACGTGCTGCGGCCACTTCGATCTCGGCCTTGGCGAAAGTCCCGGGACGCAACCGGCCGTCCCGGTTGGGCAGCTCGGCCTCGACGGCAAGCGTGCGGTTCTGCTCCAGGATGGACGGACTGATGCGGACAACGCGCCCGGAACGCTCGGCCGTATCCCCTTCCGTCCTGATCCGGACGGTCTGTCCCGCACGGATGGAGGACGCCTCCCGCTCGGGCACCGCCACGCGCAGGCGCAGCGGGTGGATTCGGACGAGCCCGACGACCGGGGCCCCTTCCGCAAGGTAGACGCCGACCGACGCCTGCCGTTCGCGAACGGATCCGTCGATCGGGGCGCGCAATTCCGTGTCGGCCAACTGCTGCCTGGCGAGCGACAGCGCCGATCGCCTCTCGGCAAGAATTTCGAGCCGGTTCATGATGTCGTCCACCGCCGCCTGGTGGCGCCCTTCGGCGACCTGCAGGCGCGACACCGACGAGTCGTATTCGGCCTTCGAAATGAATCCCTTGTCGAGAAGCTCGGCAGTCCGGTTGCGACTGGCGCGAGCCTCGTCCAGTACCGCCCTAGCCTCCCTGACCTGGCCCGTCTTCTCGGGATCGACCCGCTCGTCGGCGCTGTCGGAGCGGATGCCGAGCCCCGCCCGCACCTGTCGCAAGGCCGCCTCCGCCTGCTCGACCCTGTGGCGGGAATCGGTCGGGTCGAGGCGGGCGAGAAGCTGCCCCTTCCGGACGTTCGTTCCGAGATCGACCGAGATCTCGCTGACGCGACCCGCGATCTTGAAGGAGGCCGTCACCTCTTCGTCGGCCGCGAGGGTGCCCGTCACGGTCACGGTCCGGGGCATGCGGCCCTCGACCGCCGGAACCAGGCGAACCGCGCGCGGGGCCGGCGATTTTCCCGCATCGGACGTGCTTTTGGAGGAAGAGTCGCTCCCGCACCCGCCCAAGGCAAGGAGGGTTGCGAGCATAATTGCAGGCGGTGACAGGAGGACGGGACGGTTCCGGTGTAAACGACTGGGCATCCGGCGATATTACAACAAATCGAGATGGGCTGCCATTGGGACGCCCGGCGACAAAAAAGCCCCGGCGCTTTGGGCACCGGGGCTTTCGTGGCAATCGATGGAGCGGGCGACGAGATTTGAACTCGCGACTTCGACCTTGGCAAGGTCGCACTCTACCGCTGAGTTACGCCCGCGTTCGAGTCCAACGATTCTATTAAATGGCAGAGGCGGTTGTCAAGAAGTCTCGTTATCTTTATCTCGTTATCTTTGTTGGCCGGGGGACATGCCATCCTGTTCGCCGGTCCCCCCGGGGTGCGGCAAGACCATGTTCGCCAGGCGGCTTCCGGGCTTCCTGCCCGCCTTCGTCGAAAACGAGGCGCTCGAACCGGGCGAGATTCGCATTGCCCGGGCGGGCAACAGTTGCCGCTTCCCGTCCC
>JANXPS010000310.1 GCA_025357175.1 Deltaproteobacteria bacterium
GTGACGACGATCGGCACCCCCAGCGTGCCGGCAGCCTCGACGAGGATCCGGGTATTCCTGAGCGCGGTCCGGTACAAGTCCTGGTCGATGGCGCCGACCAGTCGTTCCTGGATATCGATGATCACAAGAACCGAGTCTTCCTTGTTCAGCAAATCGATCATGTCCTGTCCCCTCCCGCGTGCAACGGTGGCGTGCTTAGCTGTCATTCTAACCGGTTCGGTTGTCAGGCGGCGGCGAAAAAGGAAACGGGAAGGCAGCGGCCAACGCTGTCTCCCCGTCGGATAATCCTGCGCGGGATGCCGATGTGATGCCGGCGACCGGTCAGGCGAAAGTGTCTACCTTGCCGTTGCGGACGACTGGCTGGTCGACTGCGGGTGTCTGGTTGACAGGAACCGGCGCCTGCTGGATCAGGTTGACGGCCGCCTGTCCCTCGGCTTTTTGTGCGTCCAAAGCCATTTTTATGCCTTGGACGGAAGCGTCGCTCGTCTTCATGGCGGGCGGTTCGGTGTTGAGGGTGGTCATAACGGGATTGATCTGCATGGCGACCTCCTGTGCTTCCTGTTGCTTATATTGCCCTTGATCAACTTATCGGATGATGCGCGATAAAACTTCAGGACAATTTCAGTTAATATGAAGTCAGAAGTCGAGACGTTCGACCCGGAGATGATCATTGGCGCGCATGAGATCAAGCATGATATCCGCAATTGCCGGGACCGTTGCCCTGTTGGCGACGATCTCTTTCACAGAGGCGCGTGCGGACATTTTCAAGTGGGTAGACGAGCAGGGAATCATGCACTTCACGGACGATCCCTCCTCTATCCCGGCATCCAGGAGAAATCAGACCGCCACGCCCTTCATCAAGGAACCGGGGGCATCGAGCGTGCCGGAGACGACTCCCGTTGCGCCCTCCGCGATCGGCAGCCCGCCGCTCGCCGAACCCGCGACGGCATCCGATTCCGGGGAAAACGGTACGGAAACCCTTCAGCGGGAAGTCGAGCAGCTAAAGGCCAAGATATCCGCCAAGGAGTCGCTCATCCAGGCGGTGGACGCGAAGCGGTCGCTCGCGACGAATCCCCTTCGCAACCGGAACGTGAGCGCGTCGGACATGGACCTTTATCAAAAATACCAGATCGAACTTCGCGAAGACCGGGACCGGTTGCGCCTGATGGAAGGCCGGTTGAACGCCAGGCCCTGACCCGGTTCAGACACCGAAATCCTTCGGGGCGGGTGATTCGACCGTCATTCTGATTCCACTGTCGGGATGTTCGAATGTCACTGCCGCCGCATGAAGCAGCAACCTTCCCTCGCACTCCCCCATCCCGCCGTAAATCCTGTCGCCGACGATCGGGTGCCCTGACGCCGCCAGGTGTGCGCGGATCTGGTGCCGCCTCCCTTTTCTGATTTCGGCGGAGACGAGGGAGCGGCAGCCATCGAAGGAAACCGGATATATCCGGGTCCAGTAATTCGGCTGCAGGTCGGTCGAGTCTTTCCGGACCTTGACCCTGTCCCCGCCTTTCGTGTCGATCGGCCATTTCAGGATTGCCGGTTCCTGGATGCGGCCGGCGACTCTGCACAGGTAACGCTTCGAAATCTCCCCCGCCTGCCTCTGGTCCGCGAGCGCCCGGAAAGCCGCACCGGTCATGGCCGCCAGGATTATCCCGCTCGTCTCGCGATCGAGGCGGGAAAGAAGCGGACTGCCCGGGGGATTGTTCCACGCCACGGTATCCGGAAACCGCCAGTAGAAATACCCCGCCATGGTCCCGGGTTCGAGTATCCCCAGCGGTTCCGTCTGGACGCCGGGCGGTTTGTCGATGACCGCGACCGAGGAATCCCGGTAGAGAATCGAAGCTCCCGGTACGTCGCCGGGTATCGGGAGCCAGTCGAACGATTCGGCAAGACGACGAATGACGACGGTCTCCCCGGCATGGACCGGGTGCCCCTTGGCGCCTTTCCTGCCGGCGACCAGGACGTCGCCCCGTTCCATCGCAGAACGGATCGACCTTCCCGGAACCATCGGGAAAGAATCCCTCAGGAACCGGTCCAGCCTGTGCCCGCCCCGTTCGGGTGGAACGATCAGTTCAAGACCGGAAATCATGCGGCTTGTCCTCCGGGTCTGGCCCGTGCCGTAAAGTGTATAATACTATCAAGGAGGGGTGCGCCATGTATGCCACGATCCTGGTCCCGCTCGATGGGTCCGTGTTGGGTGAGAGAGCCGTAACACACGCGAAGATGCTCGCATCGGTCGCGGGGTCCGAAGTGATCCTGGTCCGGGCTGTCGTAAACCCCATGAGCCGGCTTCCAGAAAGCGGCATTCCGGACGAGACCGCGTTCATGGAATCGCTGATGGACGATGCGAGACAGTACCTCTCCGGAATCATGGAAGGATTGCGCCGCGAAGGGATCCGCGCCCGCTCCGTAGTGCGGGAAGGCGAACCCGAGGATGTCATCCTCTCGGTTGCTCAAGCGGAAGACGCGGGGCTGATCGTGATGGGCACGCATGGCAGGAGCGGCCTGTCGCTCCTGGTCATGGGCAGCGTCGCCGAAAAGGTGATGCACGCGACCAGCCGCCCCGTGATGTTCATCAAGCCCGAAAAAAACCGCGAGGGCGCCGGAGCACCCGTCGCGGTTCTCACCGGGACGCAATAACCCATCCGACGAACGTTCGCCGGATTATTTTTCCAGGATGGTTGCCTTGATGATGACGACCGGCGTCTTGGGCACGTCGTCGTACATGCCGCGGCGGGCGGTCGGTACGGCCCGGATCTTGTCCACGACATCCATGCCTGAAATCACCTTGCCGAAGACCGCGTAGCCGAACCCGCGGGCGGTTTCGTCCGTGTGATTCAGGAAATCGTTGGTGACGGTGTTGATGAAGAACTGGGCCGTCGCAGAATCGACCACGTTGGTGCGCGCCATCGCGAGCGTGCCGCGTTCGTTCTTCAATCCGTTGCCGGCCTCGTTCTTGATGGGAGGATGCGCGCTTTTCTTCTCGGACATCGCCTCCGTGAAACCGCCGCCCTGGATCATGAAGTCCTTGATGACCCGGTGGAACACGGTGCCGTTGTAATGGCCGTCTTTGACATAGGCCAGAAAATTACCGACACTGATGGGCGCTTTTTCGGTGTCGAGTTCGATCTTGATTTCTCCGAGCGAGGTTTCGAGCAGGACCACTTTTTTCCCTCCTTTGGGGGCGGCGACGGCAGACCCCGCGATAGCGAAAACCAGGAAACAGGCGATGACGACCAGATGTTGATACTTGCTCACAGGAACCTCCGTAATCCGCGATAAATTCGAACACGGCCATTCTACCGGAAACTTTTGGAGATAGAATGGGTTCAAAAAACAAATGGAAAAAACCCA
>JANXPS010000003.1 GCA_025357175.1 Deltaproteobacteria bacterium
CACGTCCTGCCCGCCGGGGGGAAGAAGGAGTCGTCGTTTCCGGCGATGGGGGGCTGCAAGGGGTGCCACGAGAAAAACGGCGTCGCGGTCACGTGCCCGACCTGCCACCGCAACAAGCGCTGAAGGAGTGCGGGCTAACGCTGGATGGTGAGTGAGGGCTTGATCAGCTCCATGAATTCCATGCGGGTCTTCTGCTGGGTCCGGAAGCTGCCGAGCATCGCCGAGGTGACCGCTTTCGAGTTCTGCTTCTCGACGCCACGCATCATCATGCACAGGTGGGACGCCTCGATGACGACGGCGACGCCGTGCGGCTGCAGCGTGTCCATGATGGCGGTCGCGATCTCCTGGGTCATCCGCTCCTGCACCTGGAGCCGGCGCGCGTAGAGCTCGACCACTCGCGGGATCTTCGACAGGCCCACGATCTTGTTCTTGGGGATGTAGGCGACGTGGCACCTGCCGAAGAACGGCAGCATGTGATGTTCGCACATCGAGAAGAAGTCGATATCCTTGACGGTGACCATCTCGTCGTACTGCTCGTGGAACACCGCTTTTTGAAGCACTTCGCGCGGGTCCTGTCCGTAGCCCTGGGTGAGGAAGCGCATGGCCTTCTCGTAACGCTCGGGCGTCTTCTGGAGCCCCTCGCGGTCGGGATCCTCGCCGATCTTGATCAACAGGTTGCGGATTAGATTCTGCATGGTCCCGACATCTTCGCACATTTCCACGCCGCTCGAAACGAAGCACTTGGCCGACAGGGGGATTTGAATGGATTGGCTGACGGATCCGGGCGTCTGGATGGCGCTTGCGACGCTGACGGCGCTCGAAATCGTGCTCGGGATCGACAACATCGTCTTCATCTCGATTCTCGTGGGCAAGCTGCCGGCGGAGAGCCGGGAGAAGGGGCGCCTGCTCGGGCTCGGGCTGGCGATGTTCATCCGCATCGGGCTCCTGTTCTCCCTGACGATGCTGATGGGGCTCACCTCGCCGCTCTTTTCCGTCCTGGGCAACGAGATCTCGGGCCGCGACCTGATCCTCATCTCGGGCGGGATGTTCCTGCTGTGGAAGAGCACCGTCGAAATCCATGCGAAGCTGGAAGGGGAGGAAGAGCTGGCTCCGGTCGGCAAAGCGACGACTTTCGGGGGCGTCATCGCCCAGATTCTACTCCTGGACATCGTCTTTTCGCTCGACTCGATCATCACCGCGATTGGGATGTCGAACCGCCTGGGCGTCATGGTCGCCGCGGTGGTCGCCGCGGTCGGGTTCATGATGCTGTTCTCCGGAAAGATCGGCGCGTTCGTCGAGCGGCACCCGACCGTCAAGATGCTCGCGCTCGGTTTCCTGATACTGATCGGCGTGTCGCTCATCGCCGACGGCCTCGGGCAGCACATTCCGAAGGGGTACATCTATTTCTCCATGGCTTTCTCGGTGATCGTGGAAATGCTGAACCTGAGGCAGAGGGGACGGGGGACGCCGGTCAAACTCCACTCGGCCTATTCCGACGAAAAGCGCCCGTAAATTTTAATGACGAATGCGGATGAGATAGAATCGGGAGGACAACCCGGAGGAACCCGTGAACCGCAGATCCTTCAACGAAGCCGTCGTCGCATCGCTCGACCTGCCGCCCGGTGATCGGGACGGCCTGCTGCTGCTCGCACGAACCGAAGGGGCTTCCTTCCCGAAGGGGCTCATCGCCAGGGGGTTGCTGACCGCCGAAACGCTGCGTCGTTCATACGTGGCGCTGTGCGGCCTTCCCCAGTTCCAGCCCGATGCGTCCGAAGTCCGCCCGATCGCTCCCGACATCCTGCCGCTTCCCTTTCTCCGCTCGAAACTGATCGTTCCCGTGACGCTCGAAAACGGCACGCTGGTGCTTGCGATGGCCGATCCGCTCGACACCGACGCCCGGGAATCGGTCGCGAAGGCGACGGGGCGTCGCATCGCGGTGCAGGCCGGCACCGAGGAGGAGATCCGCGAGGCGATCGAGAAGGGATACGGCGAATCGGGTTCGTCGATGGAACGGCTGATCGAGCAGGTGGGCGAGGAGGGCGACGAGGCCGCATCCGGCGACGAGCGCGTCGAGCGCCTGATCGGCGCGGCATCCGAAGCGCCCATCATCCGTCTCGTCAACTTCATGATCTCCCGGGCGATCGAACGGGGCGCGAGCGACATCCACATCGAACCGTTCGAGAAGGTGCTCAAGGTGCGCTACCGGATCGACGGCATCCTGGTAGAGGCCGAAGCGCCGCCCCGCCGGCTTCAGACCGCGATCATTTCCCGCATCAAGATCATGGCGCGGATCAACATCGCCGAGAGTCGGCTGCCGCAGGACGGGCGCGTCAAGCTGCGGATCGGCGGCGAAGAGATCGATTTCCGGGTCTCCACGATTCCCACGCTTTACGGAGAGAGCGTCGTCATCCGGATCCTCGACCAGTCGGCCGTCCCGCTGAACCTGTCCACCCTGGGCTTCTCGTCCGGGATACTGGGCCGCTTCCGCCAGATGGTCAACGCGCCCCACGGCATGGTGCTGGTGACCGGGCCGACGGGGTCCGGCAAGACCACCACGCTTTACGGCGCACTCCAGGAAATCCGTTCCGCCGAGCGGAAGGTCATCACGATCGAGGACCCGGTCGAATACCAGGTGCCGGGCGTCAACCAGATCCAGGTGAAGCCGCAGATCGGGCTGACCTTTTCCGCCGGATTGCGGTCGATCGTGCGGCAGGATCCCGACGTGATCCTCATCGGCGAGATCCGCGACCGGGAGACGGCCGAGATCGCGATCCACTCGGCATTGACCGGGCACATGGTGCTATCCACGCTGCACACCAACGACGCGGCGGGCGCGGTCACGCGGCTGCTCGAGATGGGCGTCGAGGAATATCTTTTGCCCTCGTCCCTTTCCGGCGTGCTGGCGCAGCGATTGGTGCGCACCATCTGCGAGCAGTGTTCAGCGCCGCGGGAACTGTCGAAGGCGTTCCGCGACGAGATCCTCCGCGAGGCGGGTTTCGTTCCCGAGGGCGACCTGAGGATGGGCACGGGATGCGCCGCCTGCGGTGAAACCGGGTACAAGGGGCGGATGGGGATATTCGAGCTGTTGTGCCTCGACGAGCCGGTCAAGGACCTGATCCTGGGGCGGGCCGATTCGGGCGCGATCCGCGCCGCCGCCGTGGCGGGCGGCATGCAGCTCCTGCGCGACGACGGCTGGGACAAGGTCAGGCGCGGGCTTACCACGGTCGAGGAAGTGCTTCGGGTAACCCGAAGCAACTAGAGGGCGTCAAGGGGAGCCATGGCGGTTTTCGGATATCGGGGGACGGACCGGGACGGGCGCGTGTCCGAAGGGGTGGTCGAGGCGACCGGCGAAGGCGCGGCGTGCGACCGGCTTCGGGAAAAAGGCCTCCTGCCGATCCGCGTCTGGCCCGCCTCGGGCCCCGCGGCGATATCGTCCCATGCGGCGGCCTCCGGGACGTCCCGGAACAGCGGCGCCCGGCGCGACCTCCTGCCGTTCCTGCAGGGACTGCACACGCTGCTGCGCGCCGGTATCCCCGTCGACCGGGGCCTGGAAATGCTGGCCGACCTGTTTCGCGACAAGCCGATGGGGGTCGTCGCCGGGGCGCTGCTCGGCGAGGTGCGCGCGGGCAGTTCCCTTTCCGAGGCGATGATGAAGGCGCCCGGCGCGCCCTTCGACCGCTTCACCGTCCAGATGGTCAACGCGGGGGCCGCCACCGGCCGGATGGAGGAGGCGCTCGACCAGACCTGGCGCTTCCTCGAGCGTTCCCGCGAGTTCCGCTCCAGCGTGGCCGGGGCGCTCATCTATCCCGCCATCCTGCTTGTCGCGTGCGTGCTTTCGGTCGTGCTCATGCTGACGTTCGTGATCCCGAAGTTCGCAGGCGTCTTCGCCGCCTCGCGGGTCGTCCTTCCGCTGCCCACGCGCATCGTGATCGCCGCGAGCGAATTCCTGAAAGAGGACGGTCTCTGGCTGCTGGGCGTCCTTGTCGTGGCCGGTTTCGCAGCTTCCGCGCTGCTGGGGCGCCCCGAGTTCCGGCGCGACTGGGACCGCGCGAAATTCCGCTGGCCCTTTCTCGGCGACGTCATCACCTCGATCGAAACCTCCCGCGTGCTCTGGTCCCTTTCCTCGCTGCTTTCGGGCGGCGTGCCCATCCTGTCCGCCTTCGTCATCGCCCGCGAGGTGAGCGGCAACGTGGCCGTGCGCGAAGGGATGGAGGCTGCGCGCCTGAAGATCCAGGGGGGCGGAAAGGTGGGACGGTCGCTGGCCGAGACGACGCCGTTTCCCGAGATGGCCATCCGGATGATCTCGGTCGGGGAGGAAACCGGCCGGCTCGAGGAGATGCTTTCGTCCGTGGCCGAGACGTACGAGGCGAACGCGCGGCGGACGCTTTCCCGCTTCCTGGTCATTCTCGAGCCGGCGATGATCCTGCTGCTCGGCGGGCTGGTGGGATTCATCGTCGCCTCCGTCTTCCTCGCGATCTTCCGCTTGAACGAGATGCCGCTTTGAGACGCTCTCGAACCGGCGGCTTTACGCTGCTCGAGATGATCGTCGTGCTCGTGATCATGGGGCTAGGCGTCGCGCTCGTGCTTCCGTCGCTTTCGGGTCCGCTCGATTCCGCCCGTTTCCGCCAGGGCGCCGCCGAGGTCCGGTCGACGCTCGTGCAGGCCAGGTCGCGCGCCGCGGCGAGCGGCCGGGTCCGCGTGGTCAGGTTCGACTTCGAGCGGGGCGAATACGGCATCCCTTCCGACAATCTCGAGCGGGCGCTTTCGGGGGGGGTGCGGCTGGCCTCCGTCGCGAGCCGGGGGGAGACGGTCGAGCGGGGGGTCGCGGAACTTCGCTTCTTCCCAGACGGCAGTGCCGACGGCGCCGAGGTCACCCTGGCGGACGCGGGCGACGGGCGATTGCGGTTGGTCGTCGATCCGCTGACCGGTCTCGTCGAGGCGGGCGGCTGATGGCGCGGGGATCCGAAAGGGGGTTCACGCTGCTCGAGGTCCTGGTGGCGATGACGATTCTCGGCGCCGGCATCGCGGGACTCATGGGATTGCTACGGGGTTCGATCCAGCTTTCCGGCGGCGCGCGGGACGTCACGACGGCCTCCCTGTTCGCCTCCCAGCGGCTGGAGGAAGCGTTGCTGATCCCGAAAACGGAAGACGGGGACACGGAGGGCGCCTTCGACGCGAAGTATCGCTGGAAACTCTCCTCCGAGTCCTTGACGGAATCCTCCGAAATTCCGGTCGAGGGACGTCGGTTCCGGGTGGTCGTGAGCTGGGAGGACGGGGCGCACCCGCGGTCGCTCGAACTGTCCGCGAGCCGTTGGCAGCGAAAGGCCGGGACGGGTGGGTAGTCCACGCGGCGGGTTCACGCTGATCGAGGTCGTCGTCTCGCTGACGATCCTCGCCCTGGTGGCAGGCGGGCTCACCGTGGCGTTCCGGATGACGGCCCGTTCGATGGAGCAGGGCGAGGCGGCGGTCCACGCCTCGGTCCGGCA
>JANXPS010000041.1 GCA_025357175.1 Deltaproteobacteria bacterium
GCAGCCCCATGCCGCCCCACATCCAGCCGAAAAAGAGGATCGAAAGCGTCGAGGAGACCGCGTTGAGGTGCGTGCGCCCGCCGACCAGCCTCGGGACCAGATAGTTGGCGGCGATCAGGTGGAATGTCGTCACGCCTGTGACGACGACCAGCAGCGGCAGTCCCGAATCGAAGGAGACCAGTCCCACGATCAATCCCGGAATGAGCGCCAGGACTAGCCCGAGATAAGGGACCGTGCTCAGGATGCCGCTGAGCGTGCCCAGCACGAGCCAGTAGGGCAATCCGGCCGTCCAGAACAGGATGATGGTCAGGAAGCTCAGGATCGCCGCGATGATCGCGTTTCCCACGAGGAACGTCTGCATCATTTCCTCGAGTTCGGTCAGCAAAGATCCGATTTGCTCCTCGCGCCCGGGGAAGAGCGCGCGCGTACGCCGGGTCAGCGAATCCTTTTCGGCCATGATGAAATAGACGAGAAAGGGGATGAAGCTCAGCGAGAACATGATCGTCGTGATCGACCCCAGTCCGCTGAACACGGTCGCGACGAAGGACTGTCCCTGGCTGACGACGACCGGGGCGCCCTTCCCGATCACGGGCGCAGGCGGCACCAGCCCCCGGGAGAAGGCCTCGACCCCCTTTTCGATCCCGTGGAATTTCTGCGTCAAGGTCTCGACGATCGGGGCGGTCCGGATCTTGTCGGCAAGCGCGGGCAGGTCGGTCAGGAAACCCAGCGATTCCAGATAGGCCAGGTACAGCAGGCCGTAAAGGAAGCCCACGGCAAGGACCACGACGACCAGGCTGCCGAGGTGGCGGGGCAGTCGGGTCTTCCGGTTGAGGAGGCGGACCGGCGGTTCCAGCGCGACGGCGATGAGAATCGATGAGAGGATCGTGATGAAGACCGAGCCCGCGTAGTAGAGCAGTCCGAGGATGCCCAGCACCGCGAGCACCGAAAGGCTGAGCGTGACGGAGGCCGGCTGCCGCACGAGGACCGCGCGTTTCCGCACATCCCCCTCTCCGGATTTGACGGCCGCCGCGGTTTCGGGGGGCTGCGGGGGAGCGCCGCCGGCCGATTTGCGTTTGGGGGACATCAACGAGTCGAATGGGTTCATCCGGGTACTGTACCGCAACAATGTCGTGACGACGTTATTTTTTGTGTTGACTTGGTCCGGCACGCGCGTATTGTATCTAGCGTTTACGAACAGTTCGAACCCCCGACAAGTGGTGACCACGCCCGCCGAGATCCTCCGGCGAACGGTGGTCGCCCGAACACATTTCGCATGAACCGGGAAGTGTGCACATGCTGACGCAATTCGCATCGGTCCTCGTCTTCATGATCCTTGGCGCCTTGACGGTGTTCGCCATGCTCGCCATCTCGCGCCTGCTCCAGCCTCGCGACCAGAACGCCGTGAAGTTGTCCACCTACGAGTGCGGCGAAATCCCCATCGGCAGTTCCTGGGTGCAGTTCAATATCCGCTTCTACGTCATCGCGCTGATCTTCATCGTGTTCGACGTCGAAGTCGCGCTGCTCTATCCCTGGGCGGTCATCTTCAAGCAGTTCATCGCCGAGGGTCAGGGCGGCCTTGTCTTCGCCGAGGCGCTGATCTTCATCGTCATCCTGCTTGCGGGCCTCGCATACCTCTGGAAAGAGGGCGACCTCGAGTGGGTCCGCACCATCCAGG
>JANXPS010000047.1 GCA_025357175.1 Deltaproteobacteria bacterium
AAGTCGGAGAGAGCCTGGCCCAGGGCGAGCGGGCCTGGGGCGTCACGACCGACGGGAAACGGATACCGATGCTCTCTCCGGTGGACGGCCGCGTGATCGAGGTCAACCACGCGGCGCTCGCCGACCCCGGCATTGTCGGGCGGGATCCGTTCGGGGAGGGATGGCTCGTGAAGGTCAAGGCTTCTCGGCTTTCGACGGACCTGAAAAACCTGCTGTCGGGCGAACTGGCGCGACGGTGGGTGGAAGACGCGGTTTCCGGGTTGCGTCTCAGGTCGGGCGCTGCGTTGGGCGCGACCATCCAGGACGGCGGCATTCCCGTGGACGGCATCGCGCGGGCGCTTTATGGAGACGAGTGGGCCGAAAAGGTGAAGGAGCAGTTCCTGACGTCGGACACGGACTGAAGAATCGCCCCGGCGAAAATGCCCCGATCGAAGGCCGGCTTGCCGGTTCCGCGAGGACCGGAGAGCCGGCCGGCTTATTTACATCTCCGTTTCCGGGCGTTTCAGGCAATATTTCCGGATCTTGTTGTAGAGCGTGACCCGGTCGATGTCGAGGACGTGCGCCGATTTGAGGACGTTCCAGTTGTTGCTCTCGAGGACGTACCGGACGTGCTCGAGTTCGACCTCCTCGAGCGACCGTCCGAACACGGCGGTCTTTTCGGGCGTGGCCGGAAGGTGGATGTCGCCCGCGGTGATGCTTTTGTCCTTGGTCACGACCATTGCGCGCTCGATCACGTTCCGCAATTCACGCGCGTTGCCGGGCCAGTGGTATTCCATCAGCATGCGGACCGCCGCCTCGTGGAGGTCGTCCACCTCCTTGCCCATCTCGATGTTGAATTTCTCGATGAAATTCTCGACGAGGACCGGGATGTCCTCCTTGCGTGCCCTGAGTGGCGGGATGTGGAACGAGATCACGTTGAGCCGGTAGTAGAGATCCTCGCGGAATTTCTCATCGCCGATCGCCTTCTTGAGATCCCGATTGGTCGCGGCGATGATCCGGGAGTTGATCGACAGGATCTCCGACCCGCCGACCCGCCTGAATTCACGGTTCTCGAGCACGCGGAGCAGGTCCATCTGCAGCTTGAGGCTGATGTCGCCGATCTCGTCCAGGAAGAGCGTGCCGTTTTTTGCGAGTTCCAGCTTTCCCTTCTGGAGGTTGTCCGCCCCCGTGAAAGAGCCCTTTTCGTGCCCGAACAGTTCGCTTTCCAGCAGCGATTCCGTCAACGACGCGCAGGAGACGGAGACGAATTCCGCGTGCTTCCTCGGGCTCTCCTCGTGGATGGCCCGCGCCAGCAGTTCTTTTCCCGTGCCGCTCTCGCCCTGGATCAGCACCGTCGAGTTGCTCTTGGCGATCGTCCGGACGAGGTCGAAGATCTCGGTCATCTCGTGGTTCTTGCTGATCATGTCGTGGAGCCGGTACTGCTTCTTGAGCTCCTTGCGGAGGTACTGGTTTTCCTGGACCAGTTTCTGGTGCTCGACGATCTTCTGGATGACCATCGAGACGTCTTCGGGGTTGAACGGCTTGACGATGTAGTCGTGGGCGCCCTTCTTGATCGCCTTCACCGCCGTATCGACCGTGGCGTAGGCGGTCATGATGATGACCGAGATCTCGGGACGCGCCTTCTTGATCTCGTCCATGAGCTGGATTCCGTCCATGCCCGGCATCTTGAGGTCGACCATCGCGAGGGTCCACTCCCGGGAGGGGAGCAGCTCCAGCGCCTTCCGGCCGTTTTCGGCGCAGAAAACGTCGTGGCCGTCCTCTTTCAGCCAGTTCATCAGCGATTCGCGGACGATTTCCTCGTCGTCCACGATCAGGATGTTGATCTTCCGTTCCATTCGATCTACCTCCCGCTATCCAGGGTCGTGAGTAGGGTGCCGAAACAACGGCGGCAGTAGCTGCCGCCTTTCTTGTCCACGTCCATGATCGTATTCGAAAGGTACATGAGGCAGTTCCGGTCGTGGCAGTGGAGCAGCCCGAAGGTATGCCCGAGTTCGTGGAGACTTTCCTTGTGCAACCTGTTCAGGAACAGCCTGCCGTTGTCGGGCAGGCCGTGAAACCTTTGCGCAAGCCGGGCCAGCGATACGACCGAGGCGACGCCCCCGAGCTGCGCCTCGCCGAAAACGTAGGTGAGGATCGGGATGTGGATG
Organism: Deltaproteobacteria bacterium; assembly: GCA_025357175.1. Lineage (GTDB taxonomy): Bacteria > Desulfobacterota > Deferrimicrobia > Deferrimicrobiales > Deferrimicrobiaceae > JANXPS01. Next base: position 2,148 of record JANXPS010000047.1, read on the forward strand.
TCGTCCGCGATGATGCCCTGCACTTTCATGGCGTCATCCGGGACGTCGAGCAGCAGCTCCCTGAGGATGCGGGTCGAGTGGAACTGACCGCGCCCGGGGTCGAAACTGTCTGCGGGAACCGGCATGGTTTCCATGATCTCCACGGGCGCGTTGACGCTTGCCCGCATGTCCTTTTGCAGCCAGCGGATCGTGTCGGGATCGATCGCCCCGACCGGCCGTATGTACAGCGTCCGCCTGATGGGCGCCCCCCCCTTATCCATCGATGGGGATGGTGACGGTCATCCGGGTTCCCTGTCCCTGCCTGCTGTCGACCTCGATCGTGCCGTTGTGCTTCTGGATGATGCCCGCCGCGACAGACAGTCCAAGCCCCGTTCCCTTGCCCTTGGTCGTGTAGAACGGATCGAAGATTTCCTTGAGATGGTCCGGGTCGATCCCGCCCCCCGTGTCTGAGATGTCGACCAGGACGGTTCCGTCATTGCCACGGAATCGCGTGGCGACGCTCAGCATGCCGCCGTCCTCCATGGCCTCGATCGCGTTGACCATCAGGTTGATGAAGACGTTCTTGATCTGGGAGGGATCCGCATTGACCTTCGGGACCGGCTCGATGTCTCTCTGGACCGTTATGCCGTTCGCCACGAGTTTCCCCTGGATGAGCATGAGCGATTCGTCGATGAGCTCGGCTATGTCGGCCCGCTTCTTGACCGGGTCCTTGGGACGCGAGAATTCGAGCAGGTTGAGGACGATGCCCGTGGTTCGCTCGACCTCGCGCGCCAT
>JANXPS010000135.1 GCA_025357175.1 Deltaproteobacteria bacterium
GCTCACCGACGTGTCGATGCGCGTCGACCAGGAGGTGGCACTCACCGCCGACCGGTTCGGCGTGGAGAACAAGTCGCTAGACGATTCGCTGGCGCTGTCGACCACCGCGGTCGACAGCATGGCGCTGACTTCGGAATTGCACTCCGCCGGTCTCGCCATGCGCAGCCTGGTCGAGCAGAGTTTCGACGCGGCCACCGAAAACGAACTGAAATCGCTCGACGCCCGGCTGAAGACCATGTTCGCGAACCAGTCCGCCATTGCGAAAGCGCTGGCCGTCTGCATCGAGTGCCGCGTAGGCACCAGGGCCAAGGCGGCGTCGGGCGACAAGTCGCTCGTCGCGGTCAACGGCGCCTTCTCCGACATCCGCAGGCTGCTGTGGGATGGCGAAGGCGCCATGGCGAAACTTGCACGGAAGATCGCCGTCGTGGAGAGGTCCGCCACGCTCAACGCGCGCCTCCGCGAACTGGTCGCCCGGCAGCGGGACGCCGGCCAGAAAGGCGTCACGGCGGCGAAGTCGGAACAGGAGCAGGCCATCATGACCATCAACCGGGTGGTCCGTTCCGGCAAGGCGGCGCTCGTGGCGATCGGACTGATCGTGTTCGTCGCCGGCACGCTGTTCAGCCTGCTGGTCGCCCGGGCCGTCATGACGCCCATGCGGGAGCTGACGGAGCTGGCCGAACGGTTCGGAGGAGGCGACTTTTCGACGAGGCTGGACGATAGGCGCGCGGACGAGTTCGGACTGCTGGCCGGTCACTTCAACCACGCGTCAGAGATGCTGGGCGAAATGACCTCGCAGATCGGAATCGCCTCCCAGAGCCTCGCCAGCGGGTCGGAGCGGTTGTCCTCGGCCGTCGACGACCTGACGCGCGGCGCCGCCGACATCTCGGCTTCTACGCAGACCAACGCCGGCAACGCGGGCGCGGCGGACCGGCTCATGCGCGAGGCGCGCCAGCTCATCGAATCGTCGAACGGCTCGATGCTCGACCTGACCGTCTCGATGGAAAACATCCAGGTGGCCAGCGAGCAGGCCCAGGAGATCATCAAGACGATCAATTCGATCGCCTCCCGCACAAACCTGCTGGCGCTCAACGCCGCCGTCGAGGCGGCGCATGCGGGCGCGGCGGGTGAAGGATTCTCCGTCGTCGCCGAAGAGGTGAAACGGCTGGCGCAGCAGGCGTCCGAGGCGGCGAAAAACACCGACACGCTCATCCGCGACATCGTCTTGAAGGTTCATGCGGGCGGAGGAATCGTCCAGCAGGTCGCCGCCGCGTTCAGCGAGGTGGACATCATCTCGGACAAGGTCGGCCAGATCGTCGGAGAGATCGCAGGCGCTTCGCGCGAGCAGGCAACCGGCATCGAGACGATGCACAAGGCCGTCAAGGGGATGGACCGCATCGCCCAGGAAAACGCCGCCGGCGCCGAGGAACTGGCCGCAAGCGTCGCCTCGTTCAAGACCGGCTAGCCCGTCCGGCGGGATGAATATCTCGGGCATCCGCTTCACGAGACCTTGACGCCTGTTTCATCCCCGGTTCATCGCCGACCGATAACCTGTCCCAAAACCAACGGGACGGGAGTTCCTCCCGCTCCTCGTGAGCAGACTGGCGAAGGGTGTGCTTCAGGACCGGTTAAGGAGGAGTGGGTTCAGACACTGACGAGGAGCCGTATGGGGAACCCGCGGTTCACGCCGGGAAAACTCCCGATTCCGCGCACGCCCGGCAATAGTCGGCCGGGCCCCCGGCGACGCCTTCGCCGTCGTAATCGACCGGGACGCCGCAGGCATCGCACAGGCCCATGGGAATCTCGTCCAGTTCCTCGAACAGGATGTTCATGTCGATCGCTTCCATCTTTTCCTCCTACTTTTCCTCGATTTCACGACTGATCACATACCCGTAGTCGCGCCCGCTTTTCGGCCCCGTCCACAAGGGTCCCCGGCATTCGTTTGAGGCTTTTGGCGCAGCGTCCCCGCCTCCGCCGCAACTGCCCGTGATTCTCCGGCCGAGCCACCGCGACGGGAACGACCGGTTGTTTCGAATCATGCGGCCACCTCCTTCGGCGTCCCGGGCCGCGCCCCGAAAATGCCGGCATCGCTTGTTTCCCCGACCGGCACCAACCGGGAGCGACGGGTGATCCGCAGCACCCTTCCGCGCCATGTCACTGTCCGGGAGAAGAACGCCGAGAACCAGATTCCCGCGACCATCAGATCCCGCAACGGCCCGGCCAGCGCCAACCGGAGCGCATCGGGGGCGCCCAGCAGCATCCCCATGGCAAGATCCGTCCCGAACTTGCAAAGGACCACGGCCCCCGCCGCCATCGTCGCCTCCCGGCTTCCGCCACTCGCAAGCAGGAGGAGCAGCGCAAAGAAAACCGGGTTGGCGAAGATTTCCGACAGGTACCCGGGTCCCGCGATCGCGAGGCGCATCCGGTTCCACCTTGCGTGGCGCGAAAGAAATTCGCGGATTGTGCGGTACCGGTTCACGTTGTCCACGGCATCCGCGGAAATCACGATCCGTTTTCCGGCCTTCCGGACCAAGCGGCCGAGGACGTAGTCCTCCGCCAGGAAATCGCGGACCTCGTGTAATCCACCGATCCCCCCAAGGTCGGTCTTTCGCATCAGCATCGATTTGCCGACGACGCACGGCAGGTCGAACATGCCGTCCATCGTGGCGATCGATCCGAGGATAAAGCCGTTCAGGTGGCCGTTTTCGAGACGGGCGCCCAGCGTCCGCGCCCCGATCCCGCGAACGAGATGATTCACCATCCCTACTTCCGGGTCGGCGAAATAGACGATCGCCTTCCGCAGATAGTCGGGGCGGACGCGGACATTGCTGTCGCTGATCAGAACAAAGGGATGTCTGGATTCCAGGTATCCGGGGATCATGTTGTTGACCTTGGGATTCATTCCGTCGAAACAGTGCCCGATCACCACCCGGATGTCGCAGCCGGGATGCCGTTCGGCGACCTTGCGCACCACCCGCAGGGCGGGATCGCTTGGCGACTGCAAGCAGAAGACGATCTCGAATTCGGGGTAGTCAAGATTGCAGAAGCTCTCCAGGTTGTCCATCAACCCGTCGTCGACGCCCTTGAGCGGCTTGAGGATCGAGACCGGCGGCAGATGCGCCACACCCCGGGTTGCCTTCCGGCTTCCTTTCGCCAGCGCCCACGCGGTGCATCCGAGCTGCAGGAGCGAGGTGGCGGCCGAAGCGGCCAGCATCCCTTCCAGAATCGTCGTCAGCATTCCCTGTTTCTCCCTTCAGTCCTTCGAGGTTCCGTTGCGAAACAGCGTGATGGCGACGCCGCGGTTGTCGCGGATGCACGCCATGACCGAATCGAGCGTCTTCTCGCAAGGCAGCAGCGTTTTCCATGAATAGAGGTGTTTCGCCTTGTGGAAATCGCTGTTGGCGATAATCGGGTAGTTGTTGAGGCTCACGACCGCGAACAGGTCGGTCCGGTTCGCGACCTCCCACGCGTCGAACCAGTGGGCGTACTTCTCGCGGTTGTTCCAGAAATAGAGGGTGTCGATGACTTCATGGTCGGTCCGGTGGGGGTGGCACGCCACGATCAACGCCCCCTGCTCCCGGCCCTGCGACAGGATCGCCTCCCACGGCTGGTCGGCGGATACGAACCGGCTAACGCCGAGCAGGAGGAGATGCGCGGCATCCTTTTCCCGGAAATAGTCCTTGGTGATCTCGGCGCCGGGGATGACGAGCATCCGGTACCTTTCCCAGGCGCGCGCGGCTTCCGAGGCGACCTGCGCCATGTATTCGTCGAAGTTGCCGCGGGTGACGGTCTGGTTGGAATAGCCGGCGAAGCGGCCGATGACGCAGTCGGAGTTGATGATGTGGTCGGTGATCGCGATGACGTCGAAGCCGGTCCCATTCCCCGCGGCCTGGGACCACGCGGCTCCATTCGACGGAGAAGCGGTAGGCGTTGACGCCCAGCGCAGGGAGGAGCGCCAGATCCTCGTCGGTCCGGTCAAGATGTCCGACGCCCCGTCGCCGCGCCTCGCGATCGGCCTCGTCGCGAATCCGCCATGTCGCCCAGTCGCTGCGCGGCCCTCCCTCCATCTGGAACGCGGAGGTCGCCGTCCCCCACAGGAACCGGTTCGGCCTACGGAGCGGGCTCATGCGCCCGCCGACCCTCGAACAGCGGCGAGGATATCAGGAAATCGGCCGTGCGCCGGTTGCATGCGGAGGGGAGATCGTGAAGCACCGCGAGCCGGAGCAGCGCCTTGACGTCCACGTCGTGCGGCTGCGGCGACAGCGGGTCCCACAGGAACACCAGCAGGTCGACCTTCCGTTCCGCGATCATCGCGCCGACCTGCATGTCGCCCCCTTCCGGGCCGTGCAGCAGCAGGTTCACGTGGAGCCCCACCTGCCGGATGATCTCCTCGCCCGTCGACTTCGTGGCCCACAGTTCCCGCGTCGAAAGCGACTTCCGGTTGTATTGCACCCACTCGATCATGTCTTTCTTCTTCGCATCGTGCGCAATCAGGACGATCCGCTGCATAACACTCCTTTCCGCCTCCCGCTTTCCCACGGGAGCATGAACCGATTATCCTCCGCCTCCGTTTCGACCGCGTTTCATGCGCGTGAAGATCGGATTATGAATATAATGTGTGAACCCGTTCCGCTGGAGGAACCGTTGGCGAAGACCGTCCTCATCGTCGAGGATGAACAGGAAATCCGGGATCTCCTGGCACACTACCTGCGCAAGGAAGGATACCGTCCGGTCGTCGCCTCCGACGGCGAAGCGGGCCTCGCGCTCGCCCGCTCCGAACGTCCCGACATGATCCTGCTCGACATCATGCTGCCGAAGATGGACGGGCTCGAGCTTCTGCGGGTCATCCGCGCCGACCCGGCCATCGCCCGCACGCCGCTCATCATGCTGACCGCCAAGGGCGACGAGACCGACCGGGTCGTCGGGCTCGAACTGGGGGCGGACGACTACATCCTGAAGCCGTTCAGTCCCCGCGAGGTCGTCGCGCGCATCAAGGCGATCTTCCGCCGAAGCGTGCCGCCTCCCAGCCCGTCGGAGGAAGCGATCCACGAATACCGGGCCATCCGGATGGACCTTGGACGACACGAGGTCCGGGTGGACGGAACCGCGGTGGCGCTGACCACCAAGGAGTTCCGCATCCTCGAGGCGCTGCTATGCGCCTCGGGCCGTGTCCTTTCCAGGGAGATGATCCTGCAGAAGGTCTGGGGAGACGACACCTACGTCACGGACCGCACGGTCGACGTCCATGTCGCCAAATTGCGCCAGAAGATCCCGCTGCTCGTGAAAGCCATCGAAACCGTCAAGGACGTGGGCTACAAGCTGAGAGAGGATTAAGTGGCTCACCGACCCTCGATCGCCGTCAAGTTCTTCCTGACCTATTTCGTGATCACCGCCGTAGCGCTCGCCTTCGCCGGCTCGGCCGGCTACTACCAGTTCCGCAAATACGCGCTCGACGAAACCGACCGGCAGCTGCTGCGCCAGGCCCGCGTCCTGTCCGAATCCGTTCGCCCGATGCTCGAAGCGGTCCCCGCCTTTCCGGAGCGCGTCGCCATCGAGGTCGACAGGCTTGGGAGAGGACTCGACCTTCGCATGACCGTGGTCATGCCCGACGGCTCGGTGGTCGCCGATTCCTCCGTCGGGGCGGCGCGGGTCGGCGACATGGAGAACCACGCCGACCGGGAAGAGATCCAGGCGGCGCTCGCCGGACGCAACGGATTCGCCTCGAGGCGCAGCATCACCGAGAAGACCGACGAGCATTACGTGGCGGTCCCGATCCGGGACGCGAGGACGATCGTCGGGGTCGCAAGGGTCTCGCTTCGAATCGCCGGCATGGAACAGGGTCTCGCCCGGATCCGCAATTTCACGCTGGGGACGGGCGTCGCCGCATTCATCATGATGCTGGCCGGGACCGCGGTGCGCGCCCGGAAAATCACGGGCGCGATCAGCGCCATGCGTCAGGCGCTGGGCGAACTGGCGGGCGGCAATCTCAAGCGGCGCGTTTCCGTCGACACCGGCGACGAACTCGAGGAGATGGCCGACGGACTCAACGCGATGGCGGACCGCCTGGAACAGACAATCCTCCAGCTCGACGCCGGGAAGATGCGACTTTCGACGCTGCTCGAAAACCTGTCGGAAGGTGTGCTGGTCATAGCCCACGACCGGTCCGTGCGGATGATCAACCCGGAGGCCGTTTCCCTTCTCGGCATCACGGGCGGCAGCGGGGAGAGGCCGTACACCGACGTCATCCGGCACCCGGAACTGCTCGCGTTCATCGACTCTCTTCGCCGGGGCGCCCCGTCGCCGCCGTGCGACGTCGCGTTTCCGGCCCGGAACCGGAAGACGCGCATCATGCGTCTGGCCGGAACCGCCGTCCGCTTTCGCGAAGAGGAATCGCCGGACCTGTTGCTGACGCTCCGGGACATCACGGAGGAAAGACGCCTCGCGCAGGTCAAAAGCGAGTTCGTCTCGAACGCGTCGCACGAGCTTCGAACGCCGCTGACCAACATCCGCGGCTACCTCGAAGGCATCCAGGACGCGATCGAGGAAGGCCAGCCGGTCGATCCGGCTTTCCTCGCGACCGCACATGCCAACGCGATCCGGATGGAGCAGCTCGTGTCCGACCTGCTCGACCTGTCGCGGGCGGAATCCGGGACCATACCGCTCCTGATCGAGGAAATGCCTCTCGACGCCTTTCTCGAACGGGTCGTCGAGCCGATGCGGCCGATGGCCGACCGTGCCGGAGCCGTCCTGGCCATAAAAGGAGACGGCGCACTGCTGCGGGCCGACCTGCAGAAGCTGACGGTGGCGCTGTCGAACCTGATCGAAAACGCCATCAAGTACGGCAAACCCGGTGGTACGGTCATGCTGAGCGGGAAGGCCACCGACGACGGATGGTCATTCGAAATCGCCGACGACGGCCCCGGCATCCCGTCGGAACACCTTCCACGCATCTTCGAACGATTCTACCGGGTCGAAAAAGGACGGTCCCGCGACCAGGGCGGCACCGGCCTCGGGCTTTCGATCGTCAAGCACCTCGTCGAATCGCACGGCGGATCGGTCGCGGTCGAAAGCATCCCGGGAGCAGGGACCCGCTTCACGGTACGCATTCCGGTGTAAAGAAATTCCTGTTGCATGCCGATAGGCCTTAAATGGAACCGTTTTTCCTTTTCTCCATCGAGGAACGTCACTTCGCGCTCAAGCTTGAGGGCGTCGAACGCGCATATCCGGCCGTAGCCGTCACCCCCTTGTCCGACGGCCCGGATCTGGTCCTGGGCATCATCAACCTTCACGGCAGGATCATTCCCGTCGTCGACCTCCGTCGGCGGCTCGGATACCCGAACCGGCCGGTCCGGCTCGACGATTCCCTGGTCATCGCCCACACCGCCCATGCCACCCATCGGCACATCGCCTTCTTCGCGGACAAGGTCGAGGGGATCGTCGAAGGGCAGGAGGGGGCGGTCATCGAAGCGGACGAAGTCGTCCCCGGACTCGAGTACGTGCAGGGCGTGATGCAGATCGGCGACAACCTGGTCCTGATCCACGATCTCGACCGCCTGCTCTCGATCGAAGAGCAGGAACAGCTCGTGCGGGCGCTCGACGGGGCGGCGGCCGATGCCTGATCTGTCCAACGTGCTGCTCGAAGGGGTCAGCCGCGCCATCGAACGAAGATCCGGGCTCGCCTTCCCCCCCGAAAAGTGGCCCGATCTCCGCAAGGGTCTCGCCGAAGCATCCGAACTGCTCGGTCTTGCCGGCGCGCGCGAACTGGCCGAACGGTTCCTCTCGCCCACCATCCCCGCCGACTGGACCTCCGTGCTGCTCGACCGCCTGACGATCGGCGAAACCTATTTTTTTCGCGAACCGGATGCGCTCGAAGGGATCGAAAACGATATCCTCCCGGCGCTGGTGCGCAAGCGGCGTGAAGGTTCCCGGGCGCTCCGGATCTGGAGCGCGGGCTGTTCGACCGGCGAAGAACCCTACACCCTTTCGATGCTGCTCCTCCGCACGATCCCCGACATCGGCCAATGGAACATCTCGTTGCTCGCGACCGACCTCAACACCGAATCGCTGGAGAAGGCCCGAAAAGGCGTTTACACCGCCTGGTCGTTCCGGGGAACGCCCGAGTGGGTCCGGGACGGCTTCTTCCGGAGATCCGGCGAACATGGGTGGTCGGTCGCGCCTTCGGTGCGTAAACTGGTCCGGTTCGACCGGCTGAACCTGTGCACGGATACCTATCCCGCCGCCTGGAACGGAACCGCCGACCTCGACCTCATCTTCTGCCGGAACGTCCTGATGTATTTCGCACCCGACCGCATCGAAGCGGTCCTCAAGGGCTTCCACGCATCGCTTGTCCCGGGAGGGCATCTCGTCGTCAGCGCCAACGAACTGTCCATGGCGCCTTTCAGGGACTTCGAGCGGGTCGAGCGGGGTAAGGCGTTCTGCTTCCGCAAGCCGTCCACGCGGGGGGTGCGGCCGGCCATGCCGTCGCCTCCCCCGCAAACCGGCCGCCGCCGCACCGATCTCTCCCGGCCGGGTGACGACTCGCGGACTCCCCCCCCGCCCGGAACGCCCGCGCGTTCCCGGGCGTCCGCTCCGCCGGCAAGGCCCGCGACGCCCGC